>JBKEAB010000187.1:0-15565 GCA_047971845.1 Paracoccus sp. (in: a-proteobacteria)
ATGAGCGGGAAAGGCAATTGCTACGACAATTCAGCCGTCGAAAGCTTCTTCAAATCGCTGAAGGCCGAACTGGTCTGGCGCCGCGACTGGCGAACCCGGCGCGAGGTCGAGATCGCACTCTTCGAATACATCAACGGCTTCTACAACCCGCGCAGAAAACACTCGGCCCTCGGCTGGAAATCACCCGTGGCCTGCGAAAACAAGGCCGCATAACATGAGCACCCGACCAGAACAATTCCGGGACAGGGCCATTATGCGCAACAAAGCGAATGAGGGCGTTGCCTACCACTCTGCAAAGGATCCGTCGGCATGGCGCCAGACCGGATTGCGCCAGCGGTGACCTTCGCGTGCTCGTTCGATGACATATTCCTCGTCTATATCGACACCAAGTCCGGGACCATCCGGGATGGTGACCATACCGTCTTTGTACCGAAATACATCTTTGTTTTTGGCGTAATCTAACAGATCATTAGAAGAATTATAGTGGATGCCAAGACTTTGTTCCTGAATGAAGGCGTTGTGGCTGACTGCATCAACCTGCAGGCAGGATGCCAGAGCAATCGGACCAAGCGGACAATGCGGTGCGACAGCCACGTCATAGGCTTCGGCCATTGTTGCGATCTTGCGGCATTCCGTAATTCCGCCGGCATGGGACAGATCAGGTTGGATGATGTCAACAACGGCCTGTTCAAGAACCGATTTGAAATCCCAGCGACTGTATAATCTTTCACCAAGCGCAATCGGAGCAGCAGAGAGCGATGCGATTTCATGAAGTGCTTCACGGTTCTCACCGGTAACGGGCTCTTCGATGAACATCGGCCGGTAGGGCTCCAGTTCCTTGATCAGTGCCCGTGCCATGGGCCGGTGAACACGGCCGTGGAAATCGACGGCGATGCCGATATGGGGGCCGACAGCCTCGCGAACCATGGCGACACGTTCGACAGTTGCGTCGATACGTGCATGGCTGTCGACGATCTGCAACTCTTCTGTTCCGTTCATTTTCAGGGCGCTGAATCCGCGTGTGACAACATCCCTGGCACCTTGTGCTACATCGGCTGGCCGGTCACCACCAATCCATGAATAGACCTTGATCCGGTCCCGGCAACGCCCTCCCAGAAGTTCATGCACTGGTAGGCCAAGGGCACGGCCCTTGATATCCCACAGCGCCTGATCAATACCGGCGATCGCGCTCATCAGGATCGGACCACCACGATAGAAGCCGCCACGATACATGACGGTCCAGTGATCTTCGATCAGGCGCGGATCCTTGCCGATCAAATAATCAGCCAGCTCATGAACAGCGGCTTCGACGGTCAGGGCGCGCCCTTCGATGACGGGTTCGCCCCAGCCATGAACGCCCTCATCAGTTTCGATCTTCAGAAATAACCAGCGGGGCGGAACGATAAATGTCTTTAACGCCGTAATCTTCATGACTGCCCCTTGAGGTTTCCGGTTATGGTAAGGTCGTGTCTGGCAAGGTTGAGGATACCAATGGCGGCCTGTCTGGCGGCTGCTTCATCATGCAAGCGCAGTGCCTCGACCAGAGCAAAGTGGGTTTTAACTGCCTGCGCCCGGTCGTCTGCCGAATGCGTTCCGGTCGATGTCAGAGCAAAGCGCAGGGCTGCATCAAGCAGGTTTCCGATCTGACGGAAGATCGGGTTATGGCTGGCGGCATAAAGGGCACGGTGAAAGGCAAGGTCTGCATGCAGGAATTGCGGGATATTGGTTCCCGCTTCTGCCATATCCCGCCATGCGGCCTCGATATCCGCGACTTCCTGCATGGTCGCGCGGGTTGCGGCCAGTTCCGCCACCAAGGGTTCAATTGCGCGGCGGGTTTCCAGGATGGAATCAAGAAGCTTCGGGTCCAGTTGTTCCGGATTGCTCCATTCCAGAAGCTGTGGGTCGATGATGTTCCAGCTCTCGGGATCGGCAACCATGGTCCCGACGCGGGAGCGGATCGTCACCAGTCCCTTTGCAGCCATGGTCTTAAGTGCCTCGCGAATGACCGTGCGGCTGACACCGTATTCTGCGGCAAGATCATTTTCACGTGGCAGCATCGTGCCTGGCGGATAGTGCCCGTCCAGCACCGCCGATGCCAGGGTCCGCAAGACATCGTTCATGACGCGTGGACGGCGTGGACCGTCTGCCGGCTTGATCTGTGCTTCATTGACCAATGATATCCCCCTTCGGAGCAAGGCTGTTTCTGATTGGTATCTTATTCATCATACCAAATCAATTGACAGGTATGATGAATAAGCATAGAAATTCTGGTGACGGGATAGGAGGTCCCGCCAGAACGGGGAGAGAAAAATTTATGCGCATTCTGAAGAACATGCTTGCCGGCGGGGCTATCGCACTGGCTGTGGCCGCATCGTTTGGTGCTGCCCAGGCTGAAGAGGTGAAGATCGGTTTTATCGTGAAGCAACCGGAAGAACCCTGGTTTCAGGACGAATGGAAGTTCGCGGATCAGGCCGCTGCCGAGAAGGGTTTCACGCTGGTCAAGATTGGTGCCGAAGACGGTGAAAAGCTAATGTCGGCTATTGATAACCTGGGTGCGCAGGGTGCGCAGGGCTTTATCGTCTGCACCCCCGATGTGAAACTGGGACCGGGCATTGTTGCCAAGGCGGAGGCAAACGGGCTGAAGCTGATGACAGTTGATGATCGTCTTGTTGATGCTGGCGACAACCCTCTTGAAGCAGTACCGCACATGGGAATTTCTGCAATCAAGATCGGTGAGGCCGTTGGCCAGGCCATCGTGGATGAAATGGCCGTGCGCGGCTGGGACCCGACAGAGGTCGGTGCGATCCGCGTATCCTATGACCAGCTTCCGACGGCGGTTGACCGGGTCGAAGGGGCAATTGCAATACTGAAGGAAAACGGCTTCCCTGAGGCGAACATCTTTGATGCTCCGCAGGCCAAGACCGATACCGAGGCTGCGCTGAACGCCGCAACCACAGTGCTGAATGCCCATCCTGATATCAAGAAATGGGTTGCATTCGGTCTGAATGATGAAGCCGTTCTGGGCGCCGTTCGTGCTACTCAAAGTGTCGGTATCCCGGCCGAAGGCATGATCGGTGTCGGAATTGGCGGTGCGGAATCGGCAATCAATGAATTCAGGAAGCCTGATCCGACCGGATTTGTTGGCTCGGTGATCATTTCGCCCAAACGGCATGGTTATGAAACTGCGATCAACATGTATGAATGGATCGCCAATGATGTCGCTCCGGAACCGCTGATTTTGACCGCTGGGGCCCTTGCGAAGCGTGACGATTATGAAACGGTCCGCAAGGATCTGGGGATTGAATAACGATTTTCTCAGGCAATGACGGGTGGCGGAGAGTGCCGCCACCCGATCAGCTTCCGTCAGGGGGATGGCGTGGCATATCTGAAGTTTGACAATATCACCAAAATTTATCCCGGCGTGGTTGCCTTGTCAGATGTGAGCTTTTGTGTTGAAAAGGGTGCAGTTCATGGGCTGATGGGTGAAAATGGTGCCGGAAAATCGACGCTGATCAAGATCCTGTCAGGTGATCAGCATGCAAATGAAGGCACTATTCATATTGATGGTGTCAGACAAAGCTATGCGTCAACACGTGACGCTTTTGACAATGGTGTTATTGTCATCCATCAGGAATTGCAGCTGGTGCCGGAACTGACGGTTGCCGAGAACCTGACACTTGGCCGCTTTCCGGCACAGGGTGGTATCATCAACAGGCATCGGATGCTGGATGATGTCGGCACACGGCTGCGGGCTGCCGGAATAGATATTGATCCCCGTCGCAAGGTTAAGACGCTGTCCATCGGCGAGCGCCAGATGGTTGAAATCGGTAAGGCGGTGATGATGGATGCTCGCGTTATCGCACTGGATGAACCGACCTCATCGCTGTCCTCTCATGAAAGCGAGGTCCTGTTTCAGATGATTGACCGCTTGCGGGCTGAAGGCAAGATCATCCTGTATGTCTCGCACCGGCTGGATGAGGTCTTTCGTCTGTGCGACAGCCTGACGGTGCTGCGTGATGGTCAACTTGCCGCTCACCATGCAACGCTGGATGAAGTAACCCGCGATCAGATTGTTTCCGAAATGGTCGGCCGCGAAATTTCCGACATCTGGTGCTATCGTTTACGCAATCAGGGTGATGTCTGCCTGAAGGTTCAGGACCTTCATGGGGACAAATTGCCGGCTCCTGCCAGCTTTGAACTACGTTCCGGAGAAATTCTGGGCTTTTTCGGATTGATCGGGGCTGGTCGTTCGGAACTGATGCGACTTGTTTTCGGGGCTGATCCACGGCGTGGCGGCGTGATTTCCATCAATGGCCGGCTGCTGCCTGCAAAGGATCCTCATGGTGCGATCCGTGCCGGTATCGTGCTGTGTTCCGAAGATCGCAAGCATGACGGGATCATCCAAGGCCGTTCGATTGAAGAAAATATCAATATCTCATCGCGCAGGCATCATGCCCATTTCGGAGTGCTGAACCGCAAGGCCGAGGCAGATACCGCTGAAACCTATATCGGAATGTTACGCGTACGCACACCGTCACGCAAACAGGACATCGTGAACCTTTCCGGAGGGAACCAGCAAAAAGTCATCTTGGGCCGCTGGCTGTCCGAACAGGGGATCAGGGTCCTGATTGTGGATGAACCTACACGGGGCATAGATGTCGGGGCCAAGTCGGAGATCTATGAACTGCTTTACCAGCTGGCCGAAGAGGGCATGGCGATCATCGTCGTATCTTCGGAACTTCCTGAAGTCATGGGCATTTGCGACCGTATGCTGGTAATGTGCGATGGCCGCATCAGCGCCGAACTGGACCGGTCGCAATTTTCTGAAAACACCGTTCTTGCCGCAGCATTGCCCGACGTTCCGGCAAGTGCAACCGTATCTTAGGGTCAAGGCATGAAAAAGCTTCTTCTTGGGGAACAGGGACTGGTCGTTATCTTCGTGCTGGCTTTTGTTCTGGTGTCAATATTCGTGCCGAATTTCCTGACAGAACGGAATATCCTTGGCTTGCTGCAATCGGTTGTAACGGTTGGCATCGTTGCCTGTACGATGATGTTTTGCCTTGCTGCACGGGACTTTGATCTGTCAGTCGGGTCTACCGTTGCCTTTGCTGGCATGATTGCTGTGATGGCTTCCAATGCCACCGGTTCTATTCCGCTGGGGATCCTGGCGGCTCTTGTGTGCGGTGGGGCTGTCGGTTTCGTCAACGGTTTCGTCATTGCAAAGTTCAATATCAACGCCCTGATCACCACATTGGCCACCAT
Source organism: Paracoccus sp. (in: a-proteobacteria) (assembly GCA_047971845.1). Taxonomy (GTDB): domain Bacteria; phylum Pseudomonadota; class Alphaproteobacteria; order Rhodobacterales; family Rhodobacteraceae; genus Paracoccus. The sequence goes on from JBKEAB010000187.1 coordinate 5,263, forward strand.
GCAGATCGTGCGCGGAATGGCGCTGATCTCATCAGATGGTCGTGCAGTCGGTATCAATGATCCGGCTTTTTTCAATATTGCCCTGTCAAAATTTTTTGGTATCCCGACTCCGATCTGGGTCTTGGCAACGCTGTTCATAGTTTTTGGCTTTGTGCTGAACCGTACTGTCTTTGGCAAGAATATCCTGGCCATTGGCGGTAATCCTGAAGCGTCACGGCTGGCCGGGGTCAAGGTTGATCGCAGCCGCATCTATATCTTCACTCTACAGGGAGTTGTCTGCGGAATTGCCGGTATCCTGCTGGCGTCGCGGATCACTTCGGGTCAGCCCAATGCTGCCGATGGGCTGGAACTTGCTGTAATTTCCGCCTGTGTGTTGGGAGGTGTGTCGTTGGCTGGTGGACGCGCTACCATGTCGGGGGTAATCGTCGGAGTGATGATTATGGGGATTGCCGAGAATGCCATGAACCTGCTGAATATTCCGGCATTTTATCAGTATATTGTCCGCGGCATGATCCTGTTGCTGGCCGTGCTGCTGGATAACCTGCGTTCCAGTGCGCTTGGGCGGCGCTGATGCCCATTCTGGAAAGTGGCCGTCTGCGGGTGCATATCTCACCCAAAGGTGGTGCACTGACCGGGGGTATGACCCATGATGGACGACCGTTCCTGCGGGGGCTGAAAGGCCCGTTTCAGGTCGGGCAAATAGCCTGCTTTCCACTGGTTCCCATAGGAAACCGTGTCGGCGGTAACCGCTTTGAACATCAGGGCCGGCAATATGAGCTGTCCCCAACTACGACAGAACCGCTTTATCTGCATGGGGATGGCTGGCTGTCCGATTGGTCCGCCAAAGATCCCGGACCCGACCATATCCGGCTTGTCCTTGACCAGCTTGCCCCGATTCACGGCCCGCATTGTTACCGGGCAGAGCAGGTGATTTCGCTGGACGGATCACAATTGCGAATGAAGATCTCCGTTGAAAACCGGGGGGATGAAGAGCTGCCATTCGGTATCGGTCTGCATCCCTTCTTTCCTAATGGTGGGGCAGAGATTTCTTTTTCTGCCAGTTCGTTCTGGACAGAAGGAAAAAATCACCTGCCTCAGGACCGGATCGGGCTTCCGGCATGGGCTGATTTCACACAGCCCCGGCCGCTTGAGGATGCGGTTCTCAATAATGCTTATGGGGAATGGAAAGGCCGGGCTGAAATCTGCTGGCCGGAAGCGGGGTTGATGCTGCATATGGAAGCTGATCCCCTGTTTTCGACACTGATGGTCTATGCCCCTGAACATGATCGCAGCTTTTTCTGCCTTGAACCCATGTCGCACTTGCCAAATGCCCTTGGCCAGACCGGTTCCGTGGGTATGCACCTGCTTGGGCCGGGCGACGGGATATCGGGCAATATATTGCTGACCGTTACGGAGCTTTTGCCATGACTGGACGTCTTGCCGGCAAACGTATTTTCCTGACAGGCGCAGCGCAGGGGATTGGCCTTGCCAGTGCCCAAGCGTGTCTGCGCGAAGATGCGTCGCTATTTCTGATTGATAATAATGATGCGCAATTGCTGGAAACTCTAGCCTTGCTGGCTGGGGGTAACCGGCTTGGGTACGCTGTGGCTGACATCAGTAATCCGGTGGCAATTAATGATGCGGTCAAGGCTGCTTCGGCTGATATCGGTCCGCTTAATGCATTGATAAATAATGCTGGCATCAATGTCTTTCATCGGCCACTGGATATGCCGGATGAAGACTGGGACCGTTGTTTCAACGCGAACCTGAAGGGGGCATGGAATTGTTGTAAGGCTGTATTGCCCGGCATGATCGCAAGTGGAGGTGGGGTGATCGTGAATATTGTCTCGACCCATAGTTTCACGATCATTCCGCATAGCTTTCCGTATCCTCTGGCCAAGCATGCATTGTTGGGAATGACAAAATCGCTGGCACTGGAATATGCGGGGCAAGGGGTGCGGGTAAATGCAATTGCGCCCGGTTATGTTGAAACACAAAAGGTCCGGGACTGGTGGGATGGTTTTGCGGATCCCAAGACCGCGCGTGCCGGGACCATGGCGCTGCATCCCGGTGGTCGCATTGCCAAGCCTGAAGAAATCGCCAATGCATCGGTGTTCATGGTATCGGATGAGACACCATTCATGAATGCCGCGTGTCTGGTCATTGATGGCGGGTTAAGCGTACTGCAACATGGCTGAACGAATGTCATTGCTGCTCTCTGGCAGAAAGGATTGCCTGTCATGAAGATTGCACTTGCCGGAATTGGAAAAATTGCACTTGACCAGCATGTGCCATCATTGGCGCAAAGCCCGGACTGGAAGCTGGAGGCAACGATATCCCGTCAGGGCCATGTCGCAGGCACTGAGGCTTTTTCTTCGGTTGAGGATATGCTTGCTGCCCGCCCGGATATTGGCACCGTCAGCCTGTGCCTGCCACCGGTCCCGCGCTTTGACGTGGCAAGGGCGGCATTATGTGCCAGACGGCATGTAATGCTGGAAAAGCCTCCGGGGGCGAGCCTTGCCGAGGTCCACTTCCTGCACGATCTGGCACAGGAAATGGGGGTGACGCTGTTTGTAACATGGCATTCGCGTATGGCCCGTGGCGTGGCGGATGCCAGACGCTGGCTGGCCGGGCGGAATATCCGCGAAGGCCGGATCATCTGGCGCGAAGACGTATGTCGTTGGCACCCCGGTCAGGACTGGATTTTCAAACCCGGCGGAATGGGTGTCTTTGACCCTGGTATCAATGCCCTGTCGATCCTGACTGAGATCCTGCCATCTCCGATACGGCTGGTTTCTGCGGAACTCGATTTTCCGGCCAACCGTCAGACTCCGATTGCAGCACGTCTGAACATGAGTGGTAATATCAGTGCCGATTTTGATTTTCGTCAGCAAGGCCCGCAAGGCTGGGATATGGAATTTGTGACGGATCAGGGAACGCTGGCTTTGCGGATGGGCGGAAATATCGTGGAAATTGATGGTCGGCCAGCTGGCGGCGTGAATGATACTGCCGGGGAATACCCGGCACTTTATGCCCACATGGCCGGGCTGGTTCGTGATGGGAAAAGCGATGTTGACCTGTCGCCTATGGTGCTGGTGGCCGATGCATTTACCCTTGGATATCGTAATATTGTCGAGCCATTCGAATTTCGAAAGGAAACTGCATGATCGTCTATGACGACCGGATCTGTAACCTTGGTGAAGGTCCGCTCTGGCACCCGGAGCGTCAGCAGTTCTTCTGGTTTGATATTCTGGAACGCCGGATGATGTCCCGTGATGGCAAAAGATCATTGCAGTGGCGTTTTGACCAGATGGCTTCGGCGGTGGGGTGGGTTGATCGTAACCGGATGCTGGTAGCGACCGAAACCGGGCTGATCCTACTGGATTTGCGTGATGATACGCGACAGCCTGTCATTGGGATTGAGGCCGATGATCCTGCGACCCGTTCGAATGATGGTCGGGCAGATCGTCAGGGAGGGTTCTGGATCGGGACCATGAGCAAGGACGCTGAGCATGGTCGTGGTGCAATCTATCGTTTTTTCCGGGGTGAATTACGCAAGTTGGCCGATGCTATTACCATTACCAACGCGATCTGCTTTTCTCCGGATGGACGTATGGCATTCTATGCTGATACACGCGAGGCGAAGGTCTGGATGCAGCCCCTAGATGGGGAGGGCTGGCCACTGGGGGCGCGGCGACCATATCTGGACCTGGGCCCGCAAGAGCTTGAGCCGGACGGTGCCGTGATTGATGCCGAAGGGGCCTTTTGTGTCGCCTGCTGGGGTGAAGGTGCCGTGCTGCGCTTTGACACAGCGGGACAGTTGATCAACCGGATTGAGGTTGGGGGCCGTCATGCCAGTTGCCCGGCTCATGGTGGTTCTGATTTCCGTGATCTGCTGGTGACAACCGCACAAACGGGGATTGAGGATCCTGATCCGGCGCAGGGCCTGACTTATATGACCCGTACTTCGATTCCGGGCTTGCCGGAACCGCAGGTATTGTTGCGATAATGCAGGTGGCATTGAGGGATTGCCCATGACTGTATTACCTGACTGGATTGCTGCCGATTGGGGCACTTCGAACCTGCGGCTTTGGGCTATGTGGGGGAATGATGTAGTTGAAACACGGGCTTCAGAACGTGGTATGGGTGCCATGTCCGGGCCGGATGATTTTATTGCCGAACTGGCCCGGCTGACGGATGGCTGGCCGCCTGTTCCGGTTATTGCCTGCGGCATGGTTGGGGCACGGCAGGGATGGGTAGAAGCACCTTATCGTTCTGTGCCCTGTACGGCCGTTTCACCGATGATATCGGTGCCGGGTAATCCGGGTGGCCGGCCTGTGCTGATCGTGGGTGGGATCATGCAACAGGATCCGCCGGATGTCATGCGCGGCGAAGAAACGCAGATTGCCGGACTTCTGGCAGCAAATCCGGATTTTGACGGAACGATCTGCTTGCCGGGAACCCATACAAAATGGGTGCGGATCTCCGCGGGTGAGGTTTGTCATTTCCATACGATCATGACGGGAGAGGTCTTTAACCTGCTTGCCAGGCAATCGGTATTGCGCCACAGTCTCAGCGCAGATGTGGCACCAGATCCCGGATCCGCCGTCTTTCTGGATGCGGTGGCAACCGCGCTCAGTCAGCCACATCTGGCCTGGTCCCGGTTGTTCCGGCTGCGTGCCGCAGGATTGACCGGGCAAGGGGGGATCGATACCGAGCAGGTTGCCCAGCTGTCCGGTACACTGATCGGGCTGGATCTGGGGGCATCCCGTGCTCATTGGTTGGGTCAGCAGATACTGATCCTTGGGGCTTCCCGGCTGGCCATCCTTTATGACGCAGCCTTGCGACAGCAGAGGGCGACCCCGATCATTGGAGATGCCGATACCGCAACCCGCGCCGGGCTTCATGCCGCATGGTGCCAGTACCGGAACCAGATATGACCCGCCCTATCATTGCTATCCTGCGTGGAATTACCCCGCCTGAAGCCGTCCCCATAGCCGAAGCACTGATCAGCGCCGGGATTACCCTGATTGAGGTGCCGCTGAATTCCCCAGATGCGTTCGACAGCATTGCTGATATGGTCGAAAGCCATGGTCGTGACGCCCTGATCGGTGCCGGAACCGTATTGCGCCCGGTGGAGGTTGAACGTGTTGCCGGGCTGGGCGGCCGACTGATCGTGTCACCGAACTGTAATCCTGAGGTCATTCGCGCAACATGTGCGGCGGGTATGGACAGCTATCCCGGTATCATGACCCCGACAGAGGCCTTTGCCGCACTGGATGCCGGTGCCACCGGACTGAAACTTTTCCCGGGGGAACTGATTGGCCCGGCAGGGCTGGGAGCGATGCGTGCGGTATTGCCGTCCGGTACACCCTGCTTCGCTGTCGGTGCTGTAAACGCCGAAACGTTGCCTGTATGGCGCAAGGCTGGCGCATCGGGGATCGGTGTCGGATCGGCACTGTATCGCCCGGGCGATGCGGCTACGACTGTTGCTGCCCGTGCAGCCGATCTGGTCGCCTTATGGGATGCTGGCTGAAACCCGGACAGCACCCCGTCTTTCCTGTCGTCAGTTTTCGCAGAGATCGTCAAAATCCCGGCATAATCCACTGACGATCAGGGTATGAGATTCCCCGAATGCGACTTCGAACGCATTCCCCAATGTTGCTCCACCGGCGATTTCATTGAGGAGAATATCATGCTCATCGGGCGTGCCCAGCTTGAAGCGCTGTTTCAGGATATCCAGTACGCCTTCAGCTCTTGTCCGCCGCGTGTTTTCCACCCCGGCAATGGACAATACCGCACCTGTACTGGCTACTTTTGATATGCCTTCATCGGACGTTTCTTCCGTGGCTGGCGTTGCCCCTGCAACGATCGGGGGCTTCTCCTCCTCTGAAATGACAGCGGCCCCTTCGGCTTCCTGCGCTTCACGAAGGCTGGTCTGCAGGGTGCCGATTTCCTTTTCGGCGGAGGCAAGGCGCGTGATGAGATCATCGCGCTCGGCGCTGACCTTTTTCAGCTCGGCACCCGCTGTTGCGCTTTCGGTTGCAGCGGCGGTCTGGGTGTCAAGTTCGGCCTGCAATGCGGCTTTCTCGGTTTCGAACGCAGCGGATGACTGGCGCAGAGTATCGAGCTGTTCGCTCAACTCAGTCCGCTCCTGAGCCCAACCGTCGCGTGCCTTGGACAAGCTTGCCAGCTGTTGCTGCAGTGAGGTCAGTTCGGTGACCTTTGCCTTTGCTTCGGTTTCCAGTCCGGCCCGCTCTTCTTCCAGGACCTGCTGTGATTGCTGCAGTGCATCAATTGTTTCTTCGGCGGAGGCAAGGCGCGTGATGAGATCATCGCGCTCGGCACTGACCTTTTTCAGATCGGCACCCGCTGTTGCGCTTTCGGCCGTTGTTGCCGTCCGGTTGTCAACTTCGGTCTGAAGGGCGGCTTTCTCGGCTTCCAGCGTTGCGGATGACTGGCGCAAACGGGTGTTTTCCGAATCGCGCTCTGCCAGCCGTTGTTCCAGGGTGCCGGCCGTCGTTGCAAGTTCACCATGTTTGGCCGCAAGCTGTTCATATCTGCTGTCGGCTGCTGTCAGCATGTCCTGCAGACGCGAAATTTCCTGCCCTGCCGCAAGACTTTTTGACTTGTCGGTTTCAAATTCACCCAGTTGATATTGGGCAGAGATCAGTGCTGCGCGCAAGGCATCCCGTTCGCTGTTCAGGTCCTGGTTTTCCGTTTCCAAAGCCGCAAGGCGAATGCCCTGTTCTTCGTATTGACGGTTAGTTCTGTCCAGATTGCTGGCCAGCTCATTGATCTTGCCATGCAGATCACCTGTGACTGGAGGCATATTACCTGACAAGGAGGCAAGATTGACCGGTTGGCTGGTCTCGACAGTGGCCGTGGATTGCAACAATCCTGTGCGATCACCGAAGATTGCGGCCGATACGCCCGCACCGACAAGCACCATGAACGAAGCATAGTAGGCCGTTTGCCGTTGGCGGAAATGCCGCAGGATGCGTGTATGGAATGGTATCCTGACCGGCGGAATGATCGCAGGGACCGGAGGCTGGTAATATTCGTCTGCCCGTTCGATAAGATGGTTCAGCCCTATTATCGTGTAGGGCTTATCATATACCGGCTTATCTTCGTCAGTCAGGTTGAATTCATCAATTTCCCGGAGGGACTTACTGATATCAGCAATGGATTTTTCCGGCGACACCCGATCATCATATCCATAAACATGGCGCAAAATGCCAAAAAGGACTTTGGATTGGGATGATGCCAGAAGAGGGGTCCATTCAGGGAAGCTTTTCCGGACAGCAAAAACGAACCCATGGGACCATTCCGCAACGGCTTTGCGCTGATCGATCCGTAGCGGGAAGTATACTTTCAATTCCTCGTGCCAGATCCGGCGATGCAATTTCCGGCAATGCTGGATAATCAGATCGCGGATCGCCGGTTTATCAACGAGAGCCGCTTTGGAATAATCGGCCTGACCTAAAATATCTTTCAGGTGCCGTTCCCGAAGAACGAACTTATCAGGGGATTGCAGAAGGACGGCCGATAAATACCCATCTAGCATCGGGGCTGTCATGGTATCGCAGCCGGCAATCTGGCTTAATGCCCCATCAAGGACATAATATTCATCATTGCCAGACATGTTTACAAAATAACTTCTTATTCAGAGGTTTGAACGACACACAGGTTTTTGGTAATCGGGTTGGTAATGCTTTCGCAGTCTTTGGGGTCAGAGTAGACGGATGCCCCACTCGTTGCCATTTTTTCACCGCGAACGACACATTCGCTTTTTTCCCAGCCGGGGGGAATGTCTCCAAGATCGACAGATTGCCATTTCGGATGGCCGTTAACGCGCAGGTCGTCGATACTTTCCAGAACCGATCCTGTTACATTGGCGACGATATCACAGGAATCCCGATAATATTTCGTCTGACTTCCGGCAAATTCATAAGTCATTAACACAGATTTCACGGCAACGCCGGAATAATCCGAATTCAGGAAACCATATGTATCAGCAGGGATGGTGCTGGTTACGTAATAGGCAAGCAGGCGCTCGTCATCCAACGGAAGCAGCCTGGCATTTTCAGGCGTGAGGCGCTCATCTTCCAGAAGTTTGAGAGGGGCACCACCAACATAGAAGAAGGCATCAATTTCATCCTTCAGAAATGCTTCAAGCGATTCGGCTGGTGTATTGAAGGCGACTTCACGTGGGGTAATGCCCGTGGCATCCAGCAACAATGTTGCCGTTAATTGTGTTCCGCTGTTTTCCGGGCCGATACTGACACGTGCTTCGGTCAGGTCTTGAAGTGATTGCAGAGATGGTTTGGCAACAAGGTGAATTTCTTCGTTATACAGGGGCATGACAAGGCGTACTTTATCGGCAAGGCGATTTAGTTCCTCGTTATCGTTACGGATATTCCGGATGAAATCGAGAACATCATTCTGGACAATGCCCAACTGGGTCTGGGGTTTGTTATAAACACCGTAAATGTTTTCCATTGAGCCATTGGATTCATTTACGACAAGATTGACGCCCCGTGATTGCGCAACTGCGGATATGTCCCTTCCGATCTGGATATAGGTTCCTGAACTGCCGCCGGTCAGGATGTTTGCCCCAACCTGCTGGGCAGATGTTTGCGTAACCCCTGAAGCCAGCAAAAGACATGCAGAAAGAATTTTGCGCATACGAGTCACCCATTCACATCATATCGAAACAAGAACTGATGGCACTCATTACCAGAGTGCCTATCGTTAACAATACGTTAGTACAAAAATCCGGAACGTCAATACAAGCTTCCGGAGTTCCCCTCCCCGGGCCGATATCACCCTGATTTTGGACTTGCCTGTGCGCAATGCACGGTATGGTTGCGGCAGCAACGGAGTTTGGCTGTTTTCCGAATGGTTTCAGAAAGAATTTCTGATCGTTTGTGTATTGTTCAGCCAGTGGCGATTTGATTTGCTAGCATAAAAGTACTTTTTATTGTGGCATAATTCCCACAATAAGGTGACATATTTCAGGCGCCCGGGCGGATGCCCGAACAGTTCTGGCATCATGTGAGCGTTACTATCGGAATTTATTACCCGCCAAAATCGGTGGTTGTGGGCAGCCTAGGGTCAGGATGCATTGATTTTCAACGCGCTGCGTGATTCACGGTTCGGAAAACGGAGCGGTGAGATGAGCGACCTTTACTGGTTGACCGACGAGCAGATGGCCAAACTTGCCCCTTTCTTCCCGAAGTCGCACGGCAGGCCACGGGTCGATGACAGACGGGTGTTAAGCGGGATTATCTTCATCAATCGCAATGGGTTACGCTGGCGGGATGCACCGCGGGAATATGGTCCGCACAAGACGCTTTACAGCCGATGGAAGCGTTGGAGCGAGAAAGGCATCTTCGCTCAGATGATGGTCGGCCTGGCTGCCGAGCACGGCGAGGAAAAGACCGTGATGATCGACGCGACCTATTTGAAGGCACACCGCACGGCGACCAGCATGGCCGCCAAAAAAGGGGGCGTGATCGTCTGATCGGACGAACCGAAGGCGGGATGAACACCAAACTGCACGCCATCTGCGACAGCCAGGGACGTCCGCTCGACCTCTTCGTCACCGCCGGACAGGTGAGCGATTACATCGGCGCACGGGCGCTGCTCAGCGGCCTGCCAAACGTCAAATGGCTGCTCGGTGATCGCGGCTACGATGCCGACTGGTTCCGAGAAGCGCTGCAGGACAAGGGCATACGCGCCTGCATCCCTGGCCGGAAACAACGGAAGACGCCCGTCAAATACGATAAGCGACGCTACAAGCGCCGCAACCGGATCGAGATCATGTTCGGAAGGCTCAAGGACTGGAGGCGCGTCGCGACCCGCTATGACCGCTGCCCAAAGGTCTTCCTCTCGGCCATCGCTCTCGCGGCAACCGTCATCTACTGGTTATGAATCCTGAGCCTAGGTTTTCTATACGACCAGCTAGTTCATTCACGTCAGCCTGCTTTACGCCTGCCTTATTAGAAATTTCCGCGCGATACTCTCGCCAACACTCTGAATGCTCGCCCAGGCTCCCCCCCATCAAGCGAGCCAGCTTTTTGCTGGCTGGGGACGAAATGTCCGCTAACTCGCCATAGTGGCGTAACGGGAATAGGCGCGTCGCTAATCGTCCTAGCGAATACTCTAGCTGGCTAAATGCTCGGACCGCTTTACCGATAATAGCATCATCGCACCGCTCTAACTCCTCAAGTCGTCGCCCAAACCCGCCTTCCATCACCCCGCCATGACCGCCGCGCTTTCGGGCAGTTCCTCGTCGAAC
>JBKEAB010000188.1:0-4538 GCA_047971845.1 Paracoccus sp. (in: a-proteobacteria)
TCAGACTTTCACATCAAAGGGAATCCCAAGAGGCCACAGAACCTAGGGTCAGGATGCATTGATTTCCGCCGTGCTGCGTGATTCACGGCCCGAAAAACGGAGCGGTGACATGAGCGACCTTTTCTGGCTGAGCGACGCGCAGATGGCGCGTCTGGAACGCTTCTTTCCGAAGTCGCACGGAAAGCCACGGGTCAATGACAGGCGGGTGTTGAGCGGGATTATCTTCATCAATTGCAATGGCTTGCGTTAGAGCGACGCTCCTGCCGCCTATGGTCCGCACAAGACGCTCTACAGCCGCTGGAAGCGGTGGAGCGAGAAAGGCATCTTCGCCCGGATGATGACAGGGCTGGCCGCTGAGCACGGCGAAGAGAAGACCGTGATGATCGACGCGACATACCTCAAAGCCCATCGAACGGCGACCAGCATAGCCGCCAAAAAGGGGGGCGCGGGGCCGCCTGATCGGTCGCACCAAAGGCGGCATGAACACGAAGCTGCATGCCATCTGCGACAGCCAAGGTCGACCGATTGACCTGTTCATCACAGCTGGACAGGTCAGCGATTACATCGGCGCACGGGCGCTGCTCGGTGGCTTGCCGAAGGTCGATTGGCTGCTCGGAGATCGCGGCTATGACGCGGACTGGTTCAGAGACGCTCTGAAAGACAAAGGGATACGCGCCTGTATCCCCGGCTGAAAGCAACGCAAGACACCAGTCAAATATGATAAATGCCGTTACAAACGCCGCAACCGGATCGAGATCATGTTTGGCAGGCTCAAGGATTGGAGGCGCGTCGCCACCCGCTATGACCGCTACCCCAAGGTCTTCCTCTCAGTCATCGCCCTCGCCGCAACCGTCATCTACTGGTTATGAACCCTGACCCTAAACTCGACCGATGCCTGTTCAGTTTTCCTGAACCACCTTTGGCCAGAGCGCCTGTCGAAGAAGTGCAGCGTGGTTCTTTGCCTGGACAATTTCAAAACTATTTTTCAGCAGAAAGGGCATAGCAGTGGTGCCTTTTGCAGTCCAGTTACCCGCATCGTCCAGCCAGGTATCATCAAAGCAGATCAGACCATCGGAGGTAAGCCGGGTCAGAAGTGCTTCCGCACATTCCAGATGCATTTGATGACAGGCCGTCTCGTCAATGCGGTTACCAAGAAAGCGAATGTAACGGTCCTGCCGAAACTCTGAATGCTTGCCATGGTCGAAATCATAAGCATCCAGGAAAATGTAGTCGATCCTGCCACTGAATGCAGCCAGATATTCCTCTCCTTTGGCTGTGATTGCTGTGAAGGGGAAACCAAACCGCTGGAACGTGCGCTGGGCCCGCCGCGTATTTGCCGGGTCCATATCCACCGTAATGAAGTCGATATTCAGATGTGCACAAAGTTCGGCAAGCTTACGTGTTGATCCCTGCCCCGGAATGGCCTCGCGCGTGGTGCCGATCTCGACCATCAGGCGTCGGTGAGGTGCTGGTGAGGGGGGGGATTGCGTCAGGACATCAATCAGTAACTGATGTCCGTGCAGCATGGCCTCAGGCACATTGCCACGCATGGTCTTGCTGAGCTTGTGTGCCATATCAATGTCCAGAGCACCCTCTTCCATGAGCCCTGAACCGAGTGTCGTGATTGCCGTCTCCGACTTGCCCATGGTTGCATAGAGAGCGGCTGCAATCTGCTGGATATCCTGCCTGTCTTTTGGCATCGCCTCAATGGCTTCGGTTATGAGGCCCAGAGCCTGAAGGTTATTAGCCAAAGTATGAAAATGTGCCGCGACAACGAGATAGACAAGGGCCTGATTGGTCGCATCCAGTGTTGCCACGAAGCTATCCAATGCTTCCCAGATATCAGGTGCGGTAAGGCAATGGTCGATCTGTGGTATCAGAGATGCCATTTGTTCAACGGCGCAACCTGATCCGGGCATGTTGCATAACTGCACGAGAAACCATGATGCTCTGGTTAGTTTTGTGCTTTCAATTGACCCTGCAACCGGCATGCGGACCGGCTTTGCAGCAGTATCCGGAAGCGGGAAACGCACTGAAACCCTGTCCGGCTGATATCCCAGACGGTTACACAATTTCTCATATTCTGGTGATTTACCATAATACAGGAAAGGAGATACTTCGCTCAGGGGCCTGGACTCCCAATCCACAGAGGCTGGATTGAGATATGCACAATCTTTGGTCAGAAAATCCGGTAAGAGTGATGCTTCGGTGACTGGTATGCTGGAATCCACGTCAAGAAAACGAAGAAGTCCGGCGCTATAATCATTGAGGGACATGCTGCCTGATCGCCCGGAGGCGTAATATGCTGATTGTGGATGATTGGTAACAATGCCCAGTAGCTGGACAGATCCCTTCAGCATGGCAAAGTTAGCATCCGGAGATGCCACCAACAGCAGGTCTTTTCCCCTGCGCTGGCAATCCTGTCTCAGACTGTCAAGTACTTCTGCCGTAACAGGTAAGGATGACCCCTTAATGCAGTCTGAGAAACGAAGGACATAGTGCCGTGGTAACAAACCCTTCCACCATTCCGGGTCCAGCACGGGTAAGCCATCAAAGCAGACCAGCATTGGAATTTTTGCTTTTGTTTTCTGAACAGTTACTTTCTCACATTTGGAAAGCAGCATGGGCAATGTTTCAGCCGGAAGCTGATGTGTCGATTGCTCTTGCGGTTCAACAAGCGAAAGCAATTCATCAAAAATACGGACAGTTTCGCGAATTTCCGCCAGCTTCAATATCTGGCTTGTTTCCCGGTTATTCTTTGTCGCCTGAATGTTATTCAGTTTGTCTCTCCCTTGCAGGCTGGACGGATCCTGCTTCCGTTCTTTCAATAATATGTAATCGCTCAACTGCTTCCCTTAACCTGGGTGTCAGCTTATGGATTAATTCTTCCAGTAATTGTTTTTCATCGTGGAGATTTGAATAATCGGTCTGCAATGCCTGCAATTCAGTCGTCTGAGTATACATGCTTTGCATCATTTCGCTATGCTCCGCACGCAATTGTTCCCTCTCGGCCTTATGGCGCGCATGTAATTCTGCGGCTGCGCTTGCCTCGTCACGAACTTTCTTTTCCTGCTCAACCAGCATTGCGATGCGGTTGACATGTTGCTGAATTGTGGCTTCTTGTCCGGCAATCGTAGCCTTCAGTTTCTCAATATTCTTGGTATGAGCCGCGATGGCTTCACCTTGTTCACGCAACTGGCGGCGATGTGCACTTAGTGAAATCGTTGACCAGACGGAATCACTGTTTTCGCGGGACATCGGATCAAAGCCACGCTGCGTCAGCCATTCAAGCAACTCAGCTTCATTTGCCGCACCTTCAAACAGGACTTCAATACCACAACGCATGTGTATCGTTGTCACCTTGTCAAGAATACCTGCCTCATCAAGCAGTATCAGCAGTGCCATTTCTTCGCCCGGCATATCAAGGATAAGCCGAATACCGGTTGGGCCTGGATCCATGTTTTCAGCCAGTTCCGCCGATGAAATCCTGCGAACAGTTGTCCGGTTCTTTTCATGTAACCCAGGGAAAATACTGAGGAGTGAAGGGCTTGGCGGGCGGAAGCTGTATAGTGAAGGAAGGCTGTGGCTTATCAGATCTGTCTCACCGGTTTCCCGCGCAACTGTAACCGGCAGAATTTCCTGATCACCGTTAAGTGCTTCTGCATGTCCTGCATAACCAGCATCTAAGATGCGTTTCCACGCGGCGGGTAAGCTGATGTATTTTGTCAGTACGTCATGGGGAGGACCGCATATAATGGCAAGCAGACCCGGAAGGCTGACTGCCGAATCCCTGTCAGATGACTGTTCGGTCAATTATGCCTCCTGAACAATCTGGTAATCGTCCGCAATGGTTGGGTAACTTTCCAGGACCTGGAGTTCTGAATCATTTCAATCCGTTTCTGTGCATATGCCCTGCGTTGTTCAACTAGCCGATTTTGACTCGATAAGGGCCTTCATTTCATGGTCCTGCTTTTCAAGCTGGGCGGTCAGGATTTCAACCTGTTTCTGAGCTCCTGCCCTGCGCCGTTCAGCGATAGATTTTGCACTGACAAGAGCCCTTACCTCGTGACGCTGATTTTCAAGTTGGGCAACCCGACGGGCATTGTTGCAGAATTTTTTGTCGAGACGAACTTTCCCCTGAGACCCTAGGCTCCAGACCCATTGAATTTGATGGCTTGTCGTGATTCAGGCTCTGCGAGGAGACCTGATCGATGAGCAATCTTTTCTGGCTGACGGATGAGCAAATGGAGCGTCTGAAGCCGTTCTTTCCCAAGAGCCATGGCAAGCCCCGCGTTGATGATCGCCGTGTGTTGAGCGGCATAATCGTCATCACTCGCAATGGGTTGCGATGGTGCGATGCGCCGAGGGAATACGGCCCGGCAAAGACGCTCTACAACCGCTGGAAGCGCTGGAGCGACAAGGGGGTCTTTGCCCGGATGATGGACGGTCTGGCCGCTGAGAACGCCGAACACAAGACGATTATGATCGACGCGACCTATCTGAAAGCGCACCGCACGGCCTCCAGCCTGGCGGTGAAA
>JBKEAB010000189.1:0-38505 GCA_047971845.1 Paracoccus sp. (in: a-proteobacteria)
CACCAGATACCTTTCCGGCTCCAGCGGCTGAAGCGGCGGAACGCGGAGTTCCACGCCCCGAACACGTCCGGCAGGTCGCGCCATGGTGAGCCAGTCCGAATAATCCACAATACTGCTTGGACGAACATCCGGTTGTCGCGCCCGCTGCTGCCGCGCGTGCGGCCGTCGCTTATGATGTGGGCGGAGAGCCGTTCCCATAGCCGATCGCACACGACCAGACGTTCCAGCGTGCCCATGGAAAATCTCCTTGCTACGGGAACCATGAATCAGACTTTCACATCAAAGGGAATCCCAAGAGGCCACAGAACCTAATGGGTCAAGGGATGTCCCGTCTGGACGCAATAAGAAAGATCGGAGTTGTCAAACTGAACCGCGCCGGGTTTTCCGGAGGCTGATTTGTTTTAGAGCCCCCTGACAGAGGATCCGTACCTCCCGGCTTTTTAGCCAGCAGGGGATCGTGGCGGTGCCGTGTAGAGTGCGGTTAAGGCAGCAGGCGCTGCGATTGCAGAATGCCCTTCGGGTCGAATAAGGCCCGGATGTCACGCATCAACGCGATGGCTGCGGGCTTTCGACTGTAACCGAGATAGGTGCGCTTATCCGCGCCAAGGCCGTGTTCCGCCGAAATCGATCCGCCCAGCCTTCCAACCTCGGAGTAGATCAACTCGTTCAGAGCGTCCTTGCCGCTGGCGTTGTCCGCGCCGAGTGTTACCACGAGATGCAGGTTGTTATCCCCCATATGTCCAAATGCTGTCATGCGCGCAGCGGGCCAAGTCTGGGTAACCGTGGTTTCAATCCTGGTCACAAAACCCTCCATCTCGGCCAGCGGCACCGAGACATCATAAGCGATCGGCGGCATATAAGCGTCGATTACCGCATGAATATTGTTGCGGAGCCTCCACATGGCGTCTCGTTCGGCGTTGGACTTCGCAAGCACAAGGTCGTCAACCAGATTACAGGCGACCACCGGATTGAGGGCTTCGATAAATGCTTCCTCGGTAGTCGCGTTACCGCCCTCTGCTTCAAAAATTATGTAGAATGCCCTGCCGCGCTCAACGGGCAGTGCGCCGGTGGCTGCTTTGGACACGGTGTTGTAGAAGTCCGGCCACATGATTTCGAATGCCGTCAGGTCGTTCCCAAGGGCTTCTTCCACCGCAGCTTTCAGTTTCAGAACCGCATCAAAATCCGATAGCGCGGCAAATCCGGTATGACGGTTCCGCAACGGCGGCCGAAGCCGCAAAACGGCACGGGTGACCACCCCCAATGTGCCTTCGGCGCCGATGAAAAGCTGCTTCAGATCATAGCCGGTATTATTCTTGAACATGCTGTTCATGAGATCCACTACCCGCCCATCGGGCAGCACTGCCTCAATCCCCAGAACCTGTTCCCGCATCATGCCAAAGCGCAGTGCCTTCTCGCCGCCGGCATTGCAGGCAATCAGCCCACCGATCGTTGCCGAGCCACGCGCACCCAGATCCAGCGGGAAACTTAATCCTGCGGCAGATGCCTGTTCCTGCACATCCTGCAGAACCGCACCGGCCCCGACTGTGGCAATGCGGTTGACAGGGTCGATCTCGATATCATGGATCGCCTCAAGTGACAGAAGCCATTCATCCTCGCCCAGTTGAAGCCCTCCGGCCAGTCCAGTTGCGCCACCCATCACTGTCAGACGCTGACCGGCAGCATTGCAGTGACGCAGGATGTTCGACACCTCCGCCGTATTGTGGGGGCGCAGCAGCCAGGTCGCGGGTGCCTGACGACCTATTGGGTCCAATGCGCGGCCCGCCACAGCCTGCGGCAGTACCAGGCGGTTCTCGCCGATTTCAGCGGCGATCATACTTACCAATGTGTTCATTCCGCGGCCTCCAGATGTACCGGTGCAGCAAGTTCCTCCTTCAGCCGCGCAAGCTCGCTGTGATAACGGGTCACGTTCTTTTCTTTGACGTAACCGAAGCCCTTGATGAGCGACGGGAGTGCTGCAATCTGCAGGGCAATCTCGGATCTCGGGCCATCCACATGGTCCAGCGCCACTTCAATCTCCTGCATATATTCGGCAATCAGCTGCCGTTCCATTTTTCGCTCTGCGGTATAGCCGAATAGATCAAATGGCGTGCCGCGCAGCCGGCGCATCCAGGACAGCAAGCCGAACATCTTCAACGTTCCCGCCCTAAACTCACGCTTCTGCAGATGGCCGGTACGCCGGTCGCGCTTGGCAAAAAGCGGCGGTGCCAGATTGAAGCGGATATCTTTCGCATCACCGAATTCGGTCGCCAGCTTCTCCTTGAACGCCGCCGAGGAATAGAGGCGGGCAACCTCATATTCGTCCTTATAGGTCATGAGCCTGGCCAGACTGGTGGCCACTGCCATCGCAAAATCGCCATCGCCCGCACGTGCACACACCTGGCCGATGAAGCCGAGATAGCGTTTCGCCCATTTCTTGTTCTGCCAGCTTTCCAGCCGCTGCATACGGTCTTTAAGAAGCTCATCCAGCGTTTGCGGGGGCAACTGGTCTTCTCTGCGAAGCAGCGGCATCAGTTTTTCCGGCGAATGGGCCAGAACCCGTCCCAGAAGAAACGCACGCTTGTTCAGCGCGATTGCAACACCATTCAGCTCAATCGCATTCTCGATAGCGGCTAAACTCACGGGGAGGAGTCCAAGCTGCAGGGCATAGCCAACCAGCATTAGGTTCACACCGACCGCGTCTCCGCACAATTGCTCGGCCACTTTGGTTGCGTTGACAAAATGACCATTCTCCTTGCCCGCAGCCTGTTCTAGCTTGGAGGCGGCCGCGCCCTTGATCGGGCGGGCGGCATCGGTGCGATCCATCTGGAACAGGGCTGTGACCGCAACATCGGTATTGCCAACAATCCGAGTATGTGCATTGCGGATCGTAGTGACGGCTTCGGGCTGGATTGCTGCCAGCAGATCGAAGGCCATAATCAGATCGGCCTCGCCCAGACCGATACGTTGCGTTCCCAGCTCGTTCTTATCCGCACCGATCTTGAGATGTGAGAATACAGCCCCGTTCTTCTGAGCAAGGCCGGTCATGTCATAGCAGGATGCCGCCAAACCATCGGTATGGGCCGCGCGCGCCAGAATTGCGCTTACAGTGATCACGCCTGTACCACCGATTCCGGTAATCATCGTGTTCAACGTACCGGCCTTTCGTTCGGGATGTGGCAAGGAACTGCCCAAATCTCCAAGGTCGGGCAACTCGGCTGCTACCGGCTCGGCGTTGAGCACTGTCACGAATGAAGGACAGAAGCCCTCATTACAGGAAAAGTCTTTGTTGCAGGTGCTCTGGTTGATGCGCCGCTTGGTTCCAAGCGGTGTGTCCTTTGGTTCAATCGACACGCAGGTCGAGACCGTTGAACAATCGCCGCAGCCTTCGCAAACCTCGTCGAAGATGAATACGCGCTTTGCAGGATTGGGATATTTGCCTTTCTTGCGACGGCGACGCTTTTCTGCGGCGCAGGTCTGATCATAGATGATAACGGTCGTCCCTGAGATCGCGCGGAATTCTTCCTGCACCGCCAGCAGTTCGGTGCGTGGCAGAATGTCAACGCCCTCCGGCACGCGCAGCCCCCGGAAGCGTGTGGGTTCTTCGCTGATAATGACGCATCGGATCACGTCTTCAGCGACGACACGCGCGGCAATACCTTCCGCAGTCAAGGGACCATCGTGGGGCTGCCCTCCGGTCATGGCGACAGCATCGTTGTAGAGGATCTTGAAGGTGATGTTTACGCCCGATGCAACGGCTGCGCGGACCGACAGGATCCCGGAATGCAGGAACGTCCCGTCGCCCAGGTTCTGGAAAACATGGCTGGTTCCGGAATATCTCGACATCCCGATCCAGTTGGCCCCCTCACCGCCCATCTGGGTCGGCGGCAGCGTACCCTGATCGTTCCGGAACAAGGCCATTGCGTGACAGCCGATACCGCCAAATCCGACCGAGCCTTCGGGGACTTGCGTCGAACGGCCATGCGGGCAGCCCGAGCAGAAATAGGGTATCCGCATCATGTTTCTGGGCGGCAAGGTCTTGGGTTTTCCGGGCAGATGAGGAAGCTTTGCATTGTTGCCCTGCAAAGGCGCGGTGTCGATCCCGGCGGTCTGCATTGCGATCAGTGTGGCGCGGGCAACCTCTGATGGCAGAAGCTGCACGTCTTCGGGCAGAATGATCTCGTTATCCGTCGTCGTCTTTCCGATGATTGTTGGCCGCTGCGTATCGTTGTAGAAAATCTCGCGAGCCTGCGCTTCAAGGAATGCCCGCTTCTCCTCGACAAAGAACAGCGTATCAGCCTGTGCGGAAAACTCGTGCAGGCCTTCCGGTTCAAGCGGCCAGATACAGCCAACCTTGTAAACGCCTACGCCCAGTTCGCGGGCGCGGTTCTCGCTCAGACCCAGAAGTGACAAGGCCTGTATCACGTCATGATAAGCCTTGCCTGCTGTCACGATGCCCAGTTTCGGCCGCGCCGCACCAAATGCGGCGCGGTCAATCCGGTTTGCCCGCACAAAGCGCCTGATCAGCGGCAGGCGTTGCCGTGAAACCACCGTTTCGACTTCTTGCGGATTGTAGGCTCTTGGCCTGATGTGCAGTCCGCCGGACGGCAGGTCGCCATCTTCCAGAGCGGGCAGCTTGATATCGAGATCATTAAAATCCAGATCAATGGTCAACGTCTGCTCCACTGTCTCGTTGACGCACTTGAAGCCGACCCATGACCCGGAATAACGCGCCAGTGCCCATCCCAACAGGCCGAAACGCAGGAAGTCTTGCACGTCGGCCGGATAGAGCGAGGGGATCATCAGCGCAGCAAGCGTCTGTTCCGACTGGTGCGCTGTGGTAGAGGACTTTCCGGGATGGTCGTCGCCATAGACCACCAGCACGCCGCCATTCTTATGTGACCCGGCAAAATTCCCGTGGCGCAACGCATCTGCCGCGCGCTCGACACCCGGACCCTTGCCGTACCAGTATCCAAACACGCCGTCGACCGTAGCATCGCCAAGCGCTTCGATCTGCTGGGTGCCCCAGAGAGCAGTTGCTGCCAATTCCTCGTTGAGGCCTGGCTGGAAGGTTATGCCATATTCATCAAGCGCAGCCCTTGACCGCGTCATCATGCTGTCCACACCGCCCAGAGGGGATCCCCGATAGCCCGAAACATAGCCTGCCGTATTCAGCCCGGCGGCACGATCCCGCTCGGCCTGAAGCATAGGCAGACGAGCCAGCGCCTGGGTTCCGGTCAGCAGGACGCGACCTTCAGTTTTAACGAGCCACTCGTTCAGCGGCGATGCGGGTATATCAAGCATATGAGACCTCCAGCCGCGATCATCGGATAATCTGCTTGGTGCAGAGAGGGTCATTTCCTGTCAAAACAGGTCATTTTCGGCCAAGCTGGGCGCAGTTGTTTGCTTTCGGTTGCAAGAGGTTTGCTCAGCTGCACCGTTTCCCCACCCGACGGCTGCTCTAGAAAATAATTCGCTTCAGATCCATCAGACGCGTCCGCAATCCCGATGATGACATTCAGAATGTGCCTGAAAAGCCCCATGCAGTCTGGAAAAAGCCGCATAAGAAAACAAGATCAGATATCTTTTCGAGACAAGCCCAGCCCCATGCACGTGCAGACTATTGGGCGCAGGGCCCGCAGCCGCCGTTGCAATCCGCGCTCGATGGTTGACAATCAGAAATCAGAACGCGCGATTAAATCAGAAATCGTTGCCGGCAGCTTGGATTGCAGGCGCAGGTTCCATAAGTTCTGTCAATGATACATTCCTCTGCAAAGTTCATCGCCCTTGTGGCGCAAGCCGAACTGGGCGACGCAAAGGTCCGTCGCTTGCTGGAGCCATTCGACATCAGCCTTGAAGAGTTCAAGGATGTTGACAGCATGTTCTCCACCGAACAGGTGCTTGGGATCTTTCGCGCATTATTGGCGCATATTACAGCGCCTGACATCATTTACGACGCAGGCCAACGCTTTCAGTTTACCGATTTCGGGATATTTGGCCTCGCGGTAATGAGCCAGTCGGATTTGCGTTCGGGTTTACAATTTGCGCAACGGTACCGGCCATTTTCATCACCGCTGATTGGGCTGGACGTGCATGAGACACAATCCGAATCCGCCCTGATCTTCAGTCCGTTACTCGGAAAAGCAGAATATCTGGATATCTATCCGCGGCTGCTGGACTTCAATATCGGCATGTTCATTTCACTTATTGCCGATGCCATCGGGCGCGATGATTTCGTATCGGAGATCCTTCTGTCTGACCGGACTGACGCTGTCAGCTGTAGCCTTCTGCGAGAAAGAAAATACGTTGTGACCACCGGCGCCCACCATGACATGGTGATGCTGAAGCCATTCGCTATGGATGCACCACTACGGATGAAAAGTACCGTCGGTGCGACTATTATGGCCAAGGCGCTGTACAGTGACGCCATGGCAAGCCCCGCTGAAGCGTCGAAATTCGTTGCTGACGTTCAGGCAGTAATTATTGCCAATGTGGACAAACCACTGACAGCATCGTTTGTTGCCCGTCGTCTTGGTATAGGAGAACGAAGCCTGCGTCGGCGTTTGTCGGAGGAAAATTGTTCATTCCGCAAGATGAAGCTTGCTGTACAAGACGATATCGCGTGCCGCTATCTCAGGGAAACGCAGATGCGGATCGAGGAGATCGCAACATCTGTGGGCTACAGCGATGTCGCGAACTTTCGCCGGGCCTTCAAAGAAGTGCATGGAGTTACACCTTATGAGTTTCGGCGAACATCTTGAAGTTCAGTCTTGCCGTGACCTTGTCATCATCAGTGCTACAATGGACGAAATCATAGGACCAGACCTGGTTGCGGCATTCCGGCTGCAGACGGACACAGGATCCATCGTTCAGCCATAGCCGCCCCTTCTTCTCTTGCTTTATCGGCCTTTCAGCTTCGTCGGGAAAACAGTCCAGACTGTTTTCTGATCCTCCTCAGTCCCGTCGCCAAAGCCGTTTGACACGCTTGTCATTCACCTGCTAGCCTGCATTGCGCAGCAGCGCAGCAATCTGGCGATAGCCGTAATTGAACCGCCAGCCCGATCATGACCGCAACCAGCCGTTCCTCGTCAGCACGGCCCTTTGGTAAGTTCCGCTATGTCGAACGATGCTGGCGCAGCACCTCACTATCCAACGTGAGCTCCGATGCCGCCCTGCGCAGACGCTCATTTTCCTGCTGTAGCCGTTTCAGCGATGTGAACCGCGCCGGGTGCGTCGGAGGCTCCAACTCAAAAGCACATTGCGGCGCCAGCCGGTAGTCGTTCAGTTGCATGTGGCAACTTGTGATGACAAGCGCCGGATCGTTTTTCCATCAGCTACGATATTATCCATAAGCATTATCTTCCAGTTATGAAATTCAAAGAGTCCTGAGACCGAAAGAACCGTTATTCTTGAACTTGTGCATGATGACCATGCCCATTACCGCCTTCTTTGGGACTTAAAGAAGGCGCCAAGGTTGGCGACCAAATCAGAGAAGTTGGCGAAATTGAGGAAACAGGGCAGAATTAGGCGTGGCTGACGAAAAGGGAGGTAAGAGAAATACAGAACAGTTAAATGCCGCGCGTTTGTCGGTTGCGCCGATGCTGGATTGGACGGATCGTTACTGTCGTGGTTTTCACCGTGTTCTGTCACGTTGTGCGCTGCTTTATACGGAAATGGTTACCGCCCCCGCGATCATTCATGGCCCGCGTGAGAGGCTGCTGGAAAAGGCCGCGGCCGAGCATCCTGTGGCCTTGCAGATTGGCGGTTCAAGTCCGATGGAGCTCGCCCGCGCCACGGCTCTGGCAGCGCCATTCGGATATGATGAGATCAACCTGAATGTGGGGTGCCCCTCGGATCGGGTGCAATCGGGTTGTTTTGGGGCGGTGTTGATGAAGACGCCGGAACTGGTTGCGGACTGTGTCCGTGCGATGATCAGCGAAAGCCCGGTTGAGGTGACGGTAAAGTGCCGGATTGGAGTCGATGACCAGATCCCGGATAAGGTGCTGCCTGCATTCCTCAGCCGGATGCAGGATGCCGGGGTCAGGCGTGTGATAATCCACGCCCGTAAAGCGTGGCTGGAGGGATTGAGTCCCAAGGATAACCGTGAAATTCCGCCGTTGGATTATCCGCTGGTTCATCGGATGAAGGTGGACTTTCCCGACATGTACTTGTCGGTCAATGGTGGGATCATGCCGGGGATGATTGCCGGGCAGCTCCGGATCATGGACGGCGTCATGATTGGTCGTGCAGCGTATCATCAGCCGTGGGATATTCTTGGTGATGCTGATGCTTTGTGGGATGCCCCTCCGCCTTGTGCCGGCCCGGTGCAGGCGGCGCTTGCCATGCGCCCGGTGATTACGGGCTGGCTGGAGGATGGTGTCCGTATCCATCAGATTTCGCGCCACATGCTTGGCCTTTTCCATGGGCGCCCGGGCGCGAGGCTGTGGCGCAGAACGCTCAGCGAAGGGGCGCACAAGGTCGGTAATGCGGCAGAAGGGCTTGCGCTTTATGATGCGGCGTTGGATCAGGTACGCGAAGCGATGGAGACAGCATGATGACCTTGCCTGTACTGATCCTGATTATGGTTGGGGCCTGTGCCGGCCTATTGGCCGGGTTGCTGGGGGTCGGAGGGGGTATCGTATTGGTGCCTGCCTTCCTGTACCTTTTCAATGCTGTGGGCTATGGCTCGGACGATCTGATGCAGATCTGTCTGGCAACATCGCTGGCGACGATCATCGTGACATCGGCCCGTTCGGTCATGGCGCATAATCGCAAAGGTGCTGTAGACTGGGAAATCCTGCGGGAATGGGCTCCGGGGATTGCGTCTGGAGCGGCCATTGGTGTGCTGACTGTTGCCCGGTTACGCAGTGAAACCCTTCAGGTCATTTTTGGTGTGCTGGTAATTGTGATTGCCGGCTATATGATGTTTGGCCGGGCCAACTGGCGGCTGGCTGATCGGATGCCGCAGGGACCGGTGAAATACGTCCTGTCCGGGCTGACCGGTTTTGTTTCGGTCCTGCTGGGAATTGGTGGCGGTTCGATCGGGGTGCCGCTGATGACGTTGCATGGCAGGCAAATCCATCGTGCCGTTGCCACGGCGGCGGGGTTTGGCGGGTTGATTGCGTTGCCTTCGGCGCTGCTGTTCCTGTTCACGCCTGTTGAGAATGCTCCGCCGGGGACCATTGGGGCCGTCAATATCCCTGCTTTCCTGATTGTCATTGCGATGACGACACTGACCGCCCCCTTGGGCGCGGGGCTGGCGCATCGGACCGATCCGAAACGCCTCAAGAAAGTATTTGCGCTGTTTCTGGCCCTTGTCGCGCTGAACATGCTACGCAATTCTCTGTTTTGATGAAAAAGGAGTTCCCATGTCCCATGGTCCTGCCACACAGTTGTCATCGCGCCGCAAGGGGCCGCTGACGGGGACGGCATCTGTTCCCGGTGACAAGTCGATCAGTCATCGTGCGCTGATCCTTGGTGCGATGGCCGTGGGGCGGACCCATATCACCGGCCTGCTGGAGGGGCAGGATGTTCTGGATACGGCAAGGGCGATGCAGGCATTTGGTGCGAAGGTTGAACAAATTGGTGCCGGTGAATGGATTGTTGATGGTGTCGGTGTCGGTGGTTTTGCCGAGCCGGCAGGCGTGATTGATTGCGGTAATTCCGGAACGGGTGTGCGCCTGATCATGGGAGCAATGGCAACGACACCGATCATGGCGACTTTTACGGGGGATGCCAGCCTGTCGCGGCGGCCGATGCAGCGCATTACTGATCCTCTGGCGTTGTTCGGGGCCGGGATCTCCGCGCGTGAGGGGGGATTCCTTCCCGTAACGATCAAGGGTGCGGAAGATTCTGTTCCTGTGCGATACCAGACGCCGGTTGCTTCGGCTCAGATCAAGTCTGCCGTGTTATTGGCGGGGCTGAACGCACCGGGGCAGACCGTGGTGATTGAAAAGGAACCGACCCGCGATCATTCAGAACGGATGCTTGCCGGGTTCGGGGCGGCGATTTCGGTTGAAAACACTGCCGAGGGTCACGTTATTACCCTGAAAGGTCAGCCGGAATTGCGCGGGCAAAGCGTTGCGGTGCCGCGTGATCCCAGTTCGGCGGCATTTCCGGTTGCGGCCGCCCTGATCGTGCCGGAATCCGAGGTTCAGGTGCCGGGGATCAGCCGCAATCCGACACGGAATGGGCTTTATATTACGCTGGCTGAAATGGGGGCCGATCTGAGTTGGGAAAACGATCGTGAAGAAGGTGGAGAGCCTGTTGCCGACCTGATTGTACGGGCATCGGATCTGAAGGGCGTGGTGGTTCCTGCCGCTCGTGCTGCCAGCATGATTGATGAATTCCCGATCCTGTCAGTGATTGCCGCCATGGCAGAAGGCGATACTGTAATGAATGGCGTGGCGGAATTGCGGGTCAAGGAATCTGACCGGATTGATGCCATGGCCAGGGGGCTGCGCACCAATGGGGTCAGGGTCAGTGAAACTCCGGACAGCATGACTGTGCACGGGCAGGGCCATATCCCCGGCGGTGGCGGGCCGGTGAAAACCCATCTGGATCATCGTATTGCCATGTCGTTCCTGATTGCCGGACTGGCGGCCGAGGCCGAAATAAGTGTTGATGACGGTGCGGCAATTGCGACATCCTTCCCCGATTTTGTACCACTTATGCAGGGACTCGGCGGGGATATGGGTTGATGCGGCTCTGGACCCCAGCCGTAGTTTACGGCATAGATATGGCAAGGCCGCAAAGGAGTTACCCATGTGGATCGTTGACCGTATCCTGACCTGGTGGAATGGCCAGACCCTGAACACACAGGTCTGGACCAGTTTGTATGGCGAAAAGGTCGGTGAGGACGATCAGGGTAATATCTATTACCAATCCAGAAAGGGTGATCGCCGCTGGGTCATTTATAATGGTGTGTCCGAAGCGAGCCGTGTGCCTGTCGAATGGCATGGCTGGTTGCATCATACCTTCAAGGAACCGCCGACCCGGGACCCGCTGGTTCATCGGGAATGGGAATTGCCCAGTCAGATGAACATGACCGGTACTGCAGAAGCTTATCGGCCGAAATCGTCGATTTACCGGGCTGATCCCGCGACACACAGCGATTATGACGCTTGGCAACCTGAGCAATGACCGAAGAACGATGAAAGTCGTCGATTTGCAATTGAGTGAGCCAGAATGATTCGATCCGTTCTTATCGCCCTGTTCTTCTTGGTGAGCCTTCCGGCAGCTGCTCAGCAGCAGGGTTCCGTTGAAACGGCACGTGGTAGTGGGGCCATTCTGAGGGCACTCGACAAGGTTTCAAGTGAAGTTATCGATCTGGAAATGATGCCCGGCGGTGCAGTCGATATCGGGCGGCTGACTGTACGGCTTGGTGAATGCCGCTATCCGGCGGCCGACCCGAATTCAGATGCCTTTGCACAATTGGTCGTAACGGATCGAAATAGCCACGCCACGTTGTTTGATGGCTGGATGGTGGCCTCTTCCCCGGCGCTTTCGGCGCTGGACGATGCACGTTACGATGTCTGGGTGCTTGCCTGTATGATTGCCTGAAGGTCGGGCAGGGGCAGGCTGCTGATATTCGCCCTTTTCCTGATCGCTCGATCCAACTGTTGCCGGTATTCTTTCCGTGTGATCGTTTGGCCACCCATTGATGTCAGATGTGGTGTCGGGAATTGGGTGTCGAAGAGCGTATACCCACATTGCCGGAGATGCGCGGACAGGAAAATCAGGGCTGCCTTTGAGGCATTCCGGCAGCGTGAGAACATGCTTTCGCCAAAAAACGCAGCTCCGATTGTCAGGCCGAAAATACCACCGATCAGAGCGTTGTCCTTGCGGATTTCCAGTGAGTGGGCATGGCCCATCCGGTGAAGCTGCTCATACAGCCTGAACAGGGGGGTATTGATCCATGTTTTGTCACGAGAAGCGCAAGCCTGAACCGTGCCCGAAAAATCTACGTTCAGTGTGACCTGCCAATCTACATGCTGCAGATATTTACGCATTGACCGTGACATGTGGACGCCGCCAACCGGAAGGGTGCCGCGTTCCGGTGGATCGAACCAGTGCAAGGCAGGATCATCGGCGGAAAGGGCCATGGGAAAGATACCATTGGCATATCCCCACAGCATCTGTTCAGGTTTGATCAAGCCGGCGCGTTTTCACTGAGCCAGCGTTCCAGCCAGTGGATGGAGTAGTTTCCCGACTGGATATCCGGCTCCTGCAGCAAGGCGTGAAACAGGGGTGTTGTGGTATCAACACCGTCCACGATCAGTTCCGACAGGGCACGGTTCAGCCGGGCCAGTGCTTCGGGCCGGTCGCGGCCGTGAACGATCAGCTTGCCGATCAGGCTATCGTAATATGGTGGGATGACATAGCCATCATAAATTGCCGAATCCATCCGTACACCCAGACCGCCGGGGGCGTGGAACTGGGTGATTTTTCCCGGAGAAGGGCTGAAATTCGGTAGTTTTTCAGCATTGATGCGAACTTCAATGGCATGACCATTGATTTTCAGTTTGTCCTGATTTAGCTCCATCGGTTCTCCGGCGGCAACGCGGATCTGTTCTCGGACCAGGTCAACGTCAAAGATGCCTTCGGTGACCGGATGCTCAACCTGAAGCCGGGTGTTCATCTCGATGAAATAGAACTCACCGTCCTCATAAAGGAATTCGACTGTGCCGGCCCCGATATAGCCCAGCTCCTTCATCGCATCGGCACAGATAGTGCCGATCCGGGCGCGTTCTCCGGGTGAAATTGAGGGGCCGGGTGCCTCTTCGAGCACCTTCTGGTGACGACGCTGAAGCGAACAGTCGCGTTCGCCAAGGTGAACGGCATTACCTTTTCCGTCACCAAAGACCTGAATTTCGATGTGGCGTGGTTTTTGCAGGTATTTTTCAATATAGACATCGGGATTACCAAAGGCGGCTTTGGCTTCGGAACGAGCGGTACGGAAAGCGACTTCCAGTCCGGCTTCGTCATGGGCAACCTTCATGCCACGCCCACCGCCACCAGCAGTTGCCTTGATAATGACAGGATAGCCGATCCTAACGGCGACATTCATGGCATCTTCAACGTCGTTCACACCGCCATCGGACCCTGGAACGACCGGAATACCCAGTTCCTTTGCCGTTTCCTTGGCGGTGATCTTGTCACCCATGATGCGGATATGTTCTGCCTTGGGGCCGATGAAGGTGATGTCATGATCTTCCAGCATCTGCGCAAAGCCGGCATTTTCGGACAAGAAGCCATAGCCGGGATGAACGGCCTGCGCCCCGGTGATTTCACAAGCTGCAATGATGCCCGCCGGGTTCAGATAGGATTCAGACGAAGGGTTCGGCCCGATGCAGACTGATTCGTCGGCCATGCGGACATGCATGGCATTGGTGTCGGCGCTGGAATGGACGGCAACTGAGGCAATGCCCATTTCGCGGCAGGCGCGGATGACGCGCAAGGCGATCTCGCCACGGTTTGCGATCAGGATCTTGTCGAACATCCCGGCCTCATTCCACAACCATCAGGGGGGCACCGTATTCGACAGGGGTGCCGTCATCAACAAGGATCCGCTTGACGGTACCGGACTTGGGCGAAGGAATGTGGTTCATGGTCTTCATCGCCTCGACGATCAGCAATGTGTCGCCTTCGCTGACCTGCTGACCGATTGTAACGAAAGGTGCGGAGCCCGGCTCTGCTGCAAGATAAGCCGTGCCGACCATGGGAGATGTGACAGCTCCGGGCAGGTTGGCCGGATCTTCCACTGTCGTACCCGGAGTTGTCGTCGGTGTCGAAGGGCTTTGCGGTCCCACTGGTGTGGCAGTTGTCGCGGCGGCAGCAGGTGTGGCCGGTGCAGCAGCTATGATTTGCTTGCCATATTTTGACAGGCTGACTGTCAGACGGTCATTTTCGCCATATTCACGCTTGACCGACAGCTGGGCCAGTTCGCTGCTGTTGAGAAGTTCGGCCAGTGACTGGATGAAAGCGACGTCGCCTTCGTGATGCTTGTCGGATTTACCGAATGCGGTCATGAGAGATCCTCTGCCTAGTGTAACCCGCGTCTGGCGCACGGTAGCAATTAACCGGCTTATACCAAGGAACTTTCGGCTAGGGAAAGCGAATTGGAACCCTGATCCTGTTAATGGTGTCTGTTTTCGGTTATATCTCTCTCAAGAATATGGGGTATGGGTCCCTGTAAACGCTAGGAATTGTGTCATGTCAGCCAATCTTCGGCAGGTTTTGCCGATCCTTACCGTAATTTCGTTGACTGGTTTTCCGGTAGTTGCCGGCGAACTCGATTTCCTTGATGGGCGCATTTTTGCGTCACGGGAGGTCTGTAATGCGGCGGCGGCGGATTCAAATGCCCTTAATGCGTTGCCGGACGATGTGCAGTTACATGTTTTGGCCGGGACGCTGATAACGCCAGCCTTTATCCCACTGGGATTCCCCGGAATTTGCCAGATTGATGGCGTGCTGAATCCTGGGCTGGCTGGTCGGGGCAGTGATTTGCCGACCGTTATGGTTACGATATCCTGCATTGACGATGTGGCTGTGCCGCAATTTGATATTCTGGTGCTGGAAAACTGGCCGCAAGACGAAGACCATGATGCCCGAGTCGTGGTCTATCCGTTGATGGCACAGGAGAATGAGCCGGGCAGGCTGACGGGGGATTACGTCGAATGTGAAGGACCTGCTGATAAGGCCCTGCGCCAGCGCCTGGGCCTTGATGGCGAAGCTGGTTAACCGCTACGTGCTGCTTTTTCGGTAATACCTGACCGGCCCTCACGCCGGGCCAGTTCCGCAGCCACATCGGATAGTGCCAGATTTTGTGCCGCCAGCATGACGGCAAGGTGATAGATTGCATCTGCGGCTTCCGAAACCAGTTTATCCCGGTCTCCTCTCACAGCTTCGATAATGGCCTCGATCGCCTCTTCCCCGAATTTCTCGGCACATTTTTCCGGCCCCTTTGACAGTAACTGGGCCGTCCAGCTGTCTGATGGAGCGGTCCCCTTGCGGGCGGCTATGGTTGTATCAAGCCGGGCGAAGGCGTCATAATCGTTCATGTCAGTCTCACAGTGATACCGGCTGCGGCCATGTGGGCCTTGGCCTCGCCAATGGTGTAGGTGCCGAAGTGGAATATGGATGCTGCCAGTACGGCGGATGCGTGGCCTTCGGTGACACCTTCAACAAGGTGGTCCAGTATCCCGACCCCGCCGGAGGCAATGACAGGAACATCCACCGCGTCGGCAATTGCCCGGGTCAGTGGCAGATTGAACCCTGCCTTGGTTCCGTCGCGATCCATTGAGGTCAGAAGGATTTCACCGGCACCTTTGCCGGTGACAAGGCGTGCGAATTCTACGGCATCAATCCCTGTGGGTCTGCGTCCGCCATGAGTAAAGATTTCCCATTTTCCGGGCGCGACGGTTTTTGCGTCTATGGCACAGACGATGCACTGGCTGCCAAAGCGGTTGGCAGCATCAGCGATGATATCAGGATCGGCGACGGCGGCAGAGTTGAAGCTAACTTTGTCGGCACCTGCCAGCAGCAATGCGCGGACGTCCCGATGTGTCCGGACCCCACCGCCTACGGTCAGTGGTACGAAGCATTGTTCGGCTGTGCGGGTCACTACGTCAAACATGGTGCTGCGATTTTCATGTGTGGCGTGAATGTCAAGAAAGCAGATCTCGTCGGCACCGGCTGCGTCATAAGCCTTTGCTGCTTCCACTGGGTCACCTGCATCAATCAGATCGACAAAGTTGACGCCCTTGACCACCCGGCCATCGGCTACATCAAGACAAGGGATGATACGTGTCTTCAGCATGTAGCAGGGATAGCCTGTCGGGGCGGGCAGGGAAAGGTCTTAGCGATCCGGGCCGCGCATGATGAGGGTCTGAAAGAGATAGGCTCCGGCTGCCCCGAAGATAATTGCCCAGACGAGGTTTCCGGTAATGAATTCGAAAATGGACCAGCCGAATGGAAATGCTACGCAGGCAATCCGTACCCAGAAAGGGCGGAAGAAGGGATGATTGGGATCGACCAGCATCGGGGACCTCGGGCTTGAAGGTGGGGATGTTTCCGTAATGATCGGAATGGCTGAGGGCGCTGCCCCCGCCGCATATGCGACTCCCCAGGATATTCATACCAGAATGAAACAATCAACGCAGGGCGGCAAGGGCATCGGCAAGGTTGATCGCACCGTCATAAAGTGCGCGGCCTGATATCGCCCCAGCAATGATCCCGGTATCCCGCAGCGCAAGCAGGTCCGTCATTGAGGAAACTCCGCCGGAGGCGATGATGGGGATCGAGACGGCACGGGAAAGTGCTTCGGTTGCCTCGATATTGGGGCCGGCCATGGCCCCGTCGCGGTCAATGTCAGTATAGATGATGGCGGCAACCCCGGCATCTTCGAAGCGACGGGCCAAGTCGGTTACCTGCACATCGGTTTCTTCGGCCCATCCCTTGGTGGCGACGAAGCCCTTGCGGGCATCAATTCCGACAGCGACCTGATTTGGGAATGCCCTGGCAGCCTGACGGACCAGATCAGGGTTTTCTACAGCAACGGTGCCAAGGATGACGCGGTGCAATCCTCTGGACAGCCATATTTCGATTGTAGCCATATCGCGGATACCACCGCCAAGTTGGGCGGGGATGCTGGTGGACGACAGAATGGCATCGACTGCTGCGGCATTTACCGGCTGGCCGGCGAAGGCGCCATTCAGATCGACTAGATGCAGCCATTCCGATCCGGCGTCCTGAAAGGCGCGGGCCTGTGCGGCGGGATCGGTGCCGAAGACGGTTGCAGCCTTCATGTCTCCACGCAGGAGGCGTACGCAATTACCGTCCTTGAGGTCGATGGCAGGATAAAGGATCATTACGTTCTCCGTCTGTGTTGGCCAAGATTTGCCACAGGGGAAAGGCTGGTACAACCTTCTGTATCGGACCTTACGTCATGCTTGCGGGGAAGGTGTCGATGCGTGTCTGATTCTTTAAGAAGATCCTAGGGAGGTTCACATGAAGGAATTTGCACTTGCGGCTGTATTCGGGCTGCTGGGTACGGCAGTTTTTGCTGATCCGATTGAGGGTGTGTGGCAGACACAGCCTGATGAGGGGGTTTTTGCACATGTCAGTGTTGCCCCATGTGACAAAGGGTTTTGCGGGACCATTACGCGGACCTTCAAGGGTGGGGGTGAATTCAAATCGCCCAATATTGGTAAGCAGATCGTTATCGGTATGATTCCGCAGGGTGGTGGCAGCTATAAGGGACGTGTCCTGCGTCCGGCCGATAACAAGGTTTATAGTGGCAAGGCGACGGTCAGCGGCAATTCAATGAGCCTTTCTGGCTGTGTTGCCGGCGGGCTGATCTGCAAAAGTCAGAACTGGTCCAAACTGCAATAGCCAGTCAGACAGTATACAGGGTGGGTGGCCGTCCGCGCCACATGTCAGGTCAGTTCGCTTATATGCTGATTGGGATTATAAAAGTGAAAACCCCGCTGCCTCCAATGCTGGCATTGATCGGGTGGATGAGTTTGACATGATCCACAATCCGCATAAACGCTGCTGCGGGATCGTCGCTGACAGGACAAGGTATCGGTATTCATAAGTTTGATCGGTGCCGAATATGGTACGGTACGGGGGCGCCCCATACAGTGCGAAGCCATTGTCAAAGCGGATGAAACTGTTCCTGTCCTCAAGAATATCCAACGCCATTGCGCCCGGGTCAAAGGATCGCGCCCGATCACGCCCGGTGACAGAAAATAGAGGATTGATGAGCTTCGTTTCTGTGCTCAGGGCTTCCAGTTCAGGAAATTTTCAATGAGGCGGAGTCCGATGGCCTGGGATTTTTCCGGGTGGAACTGGGTTCCTATCATGTTGTCGCGCCCGACTATGGCGGTGACTGATCCGCCATAGTCGACATCAGCCAGAAGATGCACAGGATTGGATGGATGGAATTGCCAGCCATGGACGAAATAGGCATGGTCACCAGTCCTGATTCCATCCAGAACCGGGTGAGAATTGCGCAGACGCAAGTCGTTCCAGCCCATATGAGGGACCTTCAGTCCTGAGTCGGCAGGCCGGATGGCATTGATTTCACCACCTATCCAGCCAAGTCCGGCCGTATCGCGATATTCATGTCCGGTATCGGCCAGCATCTGCATGCCGACGCAGATACCCATGAAGGGTACGGCACGGATTTCCACGGCTTCATGCAAAGCTTCAACCATGCCCGGGACGGCTTCAAGCGCGGCCTTGCAGGCAGGGAAAGCACCATCCCCCGGAAGTATGATCCGGTCGGCACGGGATACGGTTTCAGGATCGGATGTTACCCGAACCTTGATCCCGGCCCTGTGGCCGGCCAGTGCGAAGGCCTTTTCGGCTGAATGCAGGTTTCCGCTGTCATAATCGACAAGCGCGACCCGCATCAGAGGGCCCCCTTGGTTGAAGGCAGTACGTCACCCATTCGCGGGTCGGGTTCGATCGCTTCGCGCAGGGCGCGGGCAACCGATTTGAAGGCGGCCTCGGCAATGTGGTGGGAATTGATCCCGTGTAGTGCATCGACATGCAGTGTCATGCCGGTATGGGTGGATAATGCCTGGAAGAATTCCCGGACCAGTTCGGTATCGAAGCCGCCTATCCTTGCTGTCGGGAAACCCACATTCCAGATCAGATAGGGGCGTGCTGACAGATCAAGGGCAGTCCGGACCAGTGCATCGTCCATGGCCAGCAGGAATGATCCGTAACGGCGGATACCGCGCTTGTCACCCAGTGACTGCACCAAAGCCTGACCGAGAGCGATGCCGGTATCCTCGACCGTATGGTGATCATCGACATGCAGATCACCTCTGGCCCGGATCGTTAGGTCGATCAGTGAATGTCGGGATAGCTGGTCCAGCATGTGATCGAAAAAGCCGATTCCGGTCTGATTGTCGTAAGTCCCTGTTCCATCAAGGTTCACGCTCAGTTCTATTTCGGTTTCGGCTGTCTTACGGGTGATGCTGGCCTTACGCATTGCTCGAACCTTCCAGTATTTTAATGGCTTATATGCAGTTTGTGCCCAAATCCCAATCCCCCAGCAACAGGTTGCCCCGGGGGGTGGGGTGGAAGTTTGTATATAAATGTGACATAAGCTTTGCCCTCATGAAACATGACCGGTAACACAAGAACATTGAAAGGATTTTCATGTCCGATCCGCACGTCCCGCATTCGCAAAATACGGGCGAAACGCATCGCAGTCCACCGGAAGAATCCGCGGACACAATTCATGAACAGGCCATACTGAATGATCAGGTTGATGAGGCAGCCGAAACGGAGCCTCTGCCACAGCCCGAAGGTCCAACCGAGGTGATCGAGACCGATTATGAAATCGGGCAGCATAATGTCAGTCACTCCTTCACGCACTCCTTCACGCTCGAATTTGATGTCCATAAGCCGGTCTTTCTGGTGTCGTCGCTGGCCATCGTCGTCTTTACGCTGTCTGCACTGATCTTCCGGGATGAGTTGGGTCCCTTGTTCGAGGGCATGCGCGATTGGCTGACAGGTAATTTGGCATGGTTCTTCCTGCTGGTCGGCAATATTTTTGTGCTCCTTTGTCTTGGGCTGATTCTGTCACCTCTTGGCAGTGTGCGTCTTGGCGGGCCTGATGCCACGCCGGACTTTTCGCTTTCAGCATGGTTCGCAATGCTGTTTGCCGCCGGTATGGGCATCGGACTGATGTTTTATGGTGTATCGGAACCGATGAGCCATTTTGACAGCGCCCTGGCTGGGCCGGTCATTGAAAACGGTGTTCGTACCGACTGGGCACCGCTTGACGGTGCTCCGGGTGATGAACTGGGTGCCCGCCATCTGGGTATGGCCGCGACGATCTTTCACTGGGGGCTGCATCCTTGGGCGATCTATGCGGTCGTGGCGCTGGCGCTGGCGCTGTTTTCCTTTAACAAGGGCTTGCCCCTGACGATGCGCTCGGTCTTCTATCCAATCCTGGGTGAGCGGATTTGGGGCTGGCCGGGTCATGTCATCGACATTCTGGCGGTCTTTGCAACTGTGTTCGGGCTGGCAACCTCTCTGGGGATTGGTGCAGATCAGGCTTCCGCAGGTCTGAACTTCCTCTTTGACTGGCCGGACAACAATACCACCATGATCCTGTTGATTGTGGCCATTTCGGCTGTGGCAACCTTCAGTGTTGTTGCTGGTGTGGATAAGGGTGTCAGGCGCCTGTCCGAGGCGAATATGGTGCTGGCCTTCCTGCTGCTGGTTTTCGTGATCCTGGTTGGCCCGACTGCCGATATCATTGGCGGATTCTTCGGTAACCTGAAGGCTTATGCTGAGGAACTGATTCCATTGTCCAATCCGTTCGGCCGGGATGATGACAACTTCCGGCATGGCTGGACCGCCTTTTACTGGGCATGGTGGATCAGCTGGTCGCCCTTTGTCGGCATGTTCATCGCCCGTGTTTCGCGTGGACGCACCGTGCGGCAATTCCTGATTGCGGTGCTTCTGGTGCCGGCAGTCGTGTCTGTCCTGTGGATGACCACCTTCGGTGGAACGGCCATTTCGATGACGCTGGATGGCTTTACCGGGATTTCCGATGCTGCGCTGGAGCTGAAACTGTTCCAGATGCTGTCGCAGCTGCCCCTGACGGGGATCACCAGCTTCGTCGGTATTGTTCTGGTGATCGTGTTCTTTGTGACTTCATCAGATTCCGGTTCGCTGGTCATTGATACGATTGCCGCTGGAGGCAAGGTTAATTCTCCGGTTCCGCAGCGCGTATTCTGGTGTACGGTTGAAGGGCTGGTGGCCATTGCATTGTTGCTGGCCGGTGGGTTGCAGGCGTTGCAGGCCATGGCGGTTACAACCGGCTTTCCCTTTGCCATTGTCCTTCTGGGGGCCTGCTGGGCCATCGTGAAAGGGTTAATTGGGGAACGCCGTGAGCTGAACTGATCCGCAAGATTGTGTTTGCGCAGACATGCGCTGGACGGGCAGATGGTTCTCTGCCCGTCCTTGTTTTTCAGGGTTAGTTCTGTAAATAGTTTTACTATGTTTTATGGCAGGACTGTCCATGACCAGTTTTTCGGATAGTGAAAAGCGTCTCATCGCGGCGCTTGGGCGGATTGATCAGGCTCTTGATCGCCGGCCTTCACAGATAACGGCCATCCAGCAAGGCAATGATGGAAGTGACGAAATCATCAGTCTGCTTCAGACGGAAAATGAAGCACTGAAGTCTCGTCAGACTGAAATGGAACAGGAAATCACGCGCCTGTCCGAAGTCAATGAATCACTGGCCACCGCAAGCAGGAAGGCGGAAGGCGGCAAGAAGGCCGAATCCGCTCTCCAAAAGGAACTGGATGCGCTGAAAGCAACCCGCAAGGCAGAGATAGCTGTCCTTGATGAGATCATGACCGGGCTGGAAGCTCTGGTCGCCAAGGCACCGCGGGTCTCGGATGCGCCCTATGTCGAAGATGTAATGCCGGTATCCGGTGAAGTCGTGTCATTTGATTCGGACGAGGGCTGAAAATGGACGTTACCTTCAAGGTTGGGCATAAGGAATACACTCTGCAAGCGCAGGATGGTGAGGAACGGGCCCTGCGTCAGGCTGCCGCCCTTCTGAATGAAGAAGCCGGAAAGATCGTTGATCAGGCGGGCCGTATGCCTGAACCGCGCTTGCTTTTATTGGCCGGTCTGATGCTTGCAGATCGGATTGGTACAGTTGAGGAGCGTGCACAGATTGCTGAGCGTGATCTGGCGCGAACCCGTTCGGCAGCGAATGGCACGGTAACAACCGAGGTTCTGGACGCCATGGCGGAACTGGCAGCACGGGCTGAATCTCTTGCCGACAAGGCCGAAGACCAGTCCTGAAGTGGGATAGCAGCCCCGTTCGGCAGGGATATTGTTTGTTTGGCTTTATTCTGCAGCGTGGCTGGGCGTGGATCCGGACCCGTCTTTCATCTGGAAACCGCGCTCCAGCTGATCGAAGGGGGCAACCGGATAATCGCCCGAGAAGCAGGCGTCGCAATATTGCGGGCAGGTTTCTTTGCGTCCGGCGGTTTCGCCCGCAGCACGGTAAAGCCCATTCAGTGAAACGAAGGACAGGCTGTCGACGCCGATCCATTCGCGCATTTCCTCAGGAGACATCTGGGCCGCCAGCAGCTTGTCCCGATCCGGGGTGTCAACGCCGTAGAAACAGGGCCATGCCGTAGGGGGGGAGGCGATGCGGAAATGTACTTCGGCGGCACCGGCATCAATGATCATGTCCTTGATCTTGCGGCTGGTGGTACCCCGGACTACGGAATCGTCGACCAGAACCACGCGCTTTCCCGCGATGAGCGAGCGGTTGACGTTCAGTTTCAGCCGTACCCCCATGTTACGGATCTGGTCCGTGGGTTCGATAAAGGTCCGGCCCATATACTGATTGCGGATGATCCCCATCCCGTAGGGAATGCCGGATTCCTGTGCATAACCAATGGCTGCGGGGGTGCCGCTATCGGGGACCGGGCAGACCAGATCGGCTTCGACCGGGGCTTCGCGTGCCAGTTCCACACCGATCTGAAGGCGGGTTTCATAGACCGATCGACCGCCAATGATCGAATCGGGACGAGAAAAATAGACGTGTTCGAAGATGCAAAAGCGTGATGATGTTTGTCCGAAGGGGCGGGAACTTTCTATCTTTCCCTTGGAAATGACGACCATTTCGCCCGGTTCGACTTCGCGCAGGAATTCGGCACCGATAATATCGAGCCCGCAGGTTTCTGATGACAGGGCATAGCCCTCATCGCCCAGCTTGCCAATTACCAGCGGACGCACGCCCAGCGGGTCGCGGACGCCGATCAGCTTGGTCCGGGTCATGGCGATGACCGAGAAAGCACCTTCGACGCGACGCAGGGCATCCTTCATGCGTTCGGGGATATTGCGCTGAATTGATCGTGCCATCAGGTGGATGATGCATTCCGAATCACTGCCTGACTGGAAAATAGACCCGCGTTCAATCAATTCACGGCGCAGGGCTGCTGCATTAGTGATGTTTCCGTTATGTGCGATGGCACAGCCGCCCATGGAAAACTCGCCGAAGAAAGGCTGGACATCACGGATATGGGCGGCTTTCGATCCGGCAGTGGAATAACGCACATGTCCGATGGCCAGCGGACCGGGCAACGTTTCCATCAATGATTGTTTGGTGAAGTTGTCGCGTACATAGCCGAAACGATGTGCGGAGTTAAAACCGCGATCGGCATCGTGACTGATAATGCCGCCGGCTTCCTGTCCACGATGCTGCAGTGCGTGCAGGCCGAGAGCAACAAAGTTTGCAGCTTCTCCGACGCCTGTCACGCCGAATACGCCGCATTCCTCGTGCAGACGGTCATCGTCGAACGGGTGCGCGAGAAAGGGCTTCATGAATCGCTCTTCTGGCTGATGATGTTGGCCTTTAAATAGGCAGTGTTCTACATAAAGTCACGCCCCCGTAAGGGGGCGCAGGGCAGAATCATGGAAAGATTTCCCAGAAAATCATGGAATCTTTCCAGACCATTTTAGTTTGTGGGGGCGGAACTGGTTGCCGGTGGCGTGGTAATCTCTGCCGGGGTGATGCCTTCGCTGGCGCAGTGCGAGACAAGTTCATTATAGCGTGTGGTTATCCATCCCGGTGCATCCTGCGGAATTTCTGCATCAAGCTGCCCGGTCATCCGCTGAAAGACCTTGGCAGAGCGGGAATCGTCGACCATTGGCACAGGTGTCGTGGACATGACGCGGTCATAGACAATGAAGGCGATCGCCACGAGGAGGATGCCCCGGGCAACCCCGAACAGGAAACCCATGCCCTGATCGACACCGCCAAGTGCGGAACGTTGCACGACAGATGAGAACAGCGGAGTTATGATTGAAAACAGGACCAGAGCCAGTGCGAAGGCCACGGCAAAAGCCGCGATAGTTGCCAGTTCGCAACTCTCGCCAAGAAATTGTTCCAGAACCGGAAGCTGGGCAATCATCGGTCGCAGTGTGCCTGCAAAGATGAAGGCGAGAACGGCTGCGCCGACCCAGCCCATGATCGCCAGTGATTCGCGGACGAAGCCGCGTGCATAGGCCAGAATGGCCGATAGGATGATAACGGCAGCTACAATGCCGTCTATAAGGGTGAAGCCGTCCATCTAACTACCTTTTCGCGGCGGATCAGCCCGCCTTGTCCCTCGTTCAGCCGGCACCGAAAACGTCACCGACAAAGCTTGTCAGGTCGGCTGTCCGGTCCAGTCGCATGCCCCTCGCGCCTTCCGTTTTCTGTGACGCAGGGATGATGGCCTGTGAAAAACCAAGTTTTTGCGCCTCTTTCAACCTGTTTTCGGTTTGTGCGACGGGACGGAGTGCGCCGGAAAGGCTGATTTCGCCGAATGTGACACAATCGGCCGGCAGGGTGCTGTCCTCCCGTGCACTCAGCAAGGCGGCGGCAATGGCAAGGTCGGCTGCGGGTTCCTGCACGCGCATTCCGCCTGCGACATTCAGGAAGACGTCAAGCCCGGCAAATGGAATGGCGCAGCGTGCCTCCAGGACTGCAAGGATGGTGGAAACCCGGCCCGAATCCAGTCCGACTACGGTGCGGCGCGGGCTGGCAAGTGTCGAAGGCGCGACAAGAGCCTGGATTTCGGTCAGGACCGGGCGTGTGCCCTCGATTCCGGCAAATACTGCACTGCCGGGGCTTGGCTGACCACGTTCGGAAAGGAACAAGGCCGACGGATTTGCAACTTCGGCCAGGCCGCCGCCGGTCATCTCGAAGACGCCGATCTCATCCGCCGGGCCGAACCGGTTCTTGACTGCACGCAGGATGCGGAACTGATGGCCGCGTTCGCCTTCGAAGTACAGGACGGTATCGACCATGTGTTCGACAACGCGAGGGCCGGCAATCTGACCTTCCTTGGTGACATGGCCGACCAGGATAACTGCGACTCCGCGCCTTTTGGCAAAGCTGACCAGTTCATGTGCGGCGGCGCGAACCTGGCTGACGCTGCCCGGTGCGGCTTCAACCGTGTCTGACCACAAGGTCTGGATGGAATCGAGGATCGCGAGATCGGGTCGTTCTGCGTCCAGTGTCGTCAGGATATCGCGTAGGGCAGTCTCCGCGCCCAGCCGGACCGGAGTATCGGCCAGCCCCAGTCGTTGTGCACGCATCCGGACCTGCGCACTTGCCTCCTCACCCGAGATATAGATCGTATTCAGGCCGCGTTTGGCAAAATGGGAGGCAGCCTGCAAAAGCAGGGTTGATTTGCCAATCCCGGGATCTCCGCCGACCAGAATGGCCGATCCCGGCACCAGCCCGCCGCCCAGGACCCGGTCGAATTCGACCAGCCCGGATTCAGCGCGTGGTGGGGGTGGTTCATGGGCTGACAGCGCCCCGAGCGGGACCGTGCGGCCCTTGGCGGCACCTAGGCCACGACCCGGACCCTGTGCTAATGGAGCTTCTTCGATTATGCTATTCCATGCCCCGCAGGCATCGCACCGCCCGGCCCATTTCTTGTGGGTTGCGCCGCATTCCTGACATGTGAAGGTGGTAAGGGATCTGGCCATGCTGCTTCATGGCAGAGCGTTTGCAGAGCGGCAAGACCCGGGGCGGCCGGGCATGGTAAATGATCACGGTAATGTCGGCTTGCTCTTTTTGCGCTTTCGCCGCAGTTTCCGCGCGATCAGAAGGACCATCCATGCCCAGCCCTGTACCGTTTTCCCGTTTCGAATTCCTGATTGCCTGGCGCTATTTGCGCGCCCGTCGTGCTGAAGGCGGCGTATCGACGATGACCTGGATCAGTCTGATCGGCATTGCGCTTGGTGTTGCGGCACTGATCGTGACACTGGCCGTGCGAACAGGGTTCCGGGAAGAATTTGTCGATACGATCCTCGGGGCCAATGCGCATACAACGATCTACATGTCGCCGACAACCTTCACCAATGAACTGACGGATGAGGTCTATACCCAGCCCGGGCGGATTACCGATTATGAGACAATGGCTGATCGGCTGGCCGCGGTTCCCGGTGTCGTCCGCACCGCTCCTGTGGTCAAGGGACAGGTCATGGCAACGATAGCGGATCGAGCCAACGTGGCCGAGGTCTTTGGCGTTACGGACGAAGATTTTGCCAGTATTCCGCGGATTGCGGACCCTTCCACGTCCTTTGGGGATATCAAGGATTTTGGGCGTGGTATTGCAATCGGATCGGGCATTGCGCGTGAGCTGGGCGTTAGTCTGGGGGACAAGATCAGGCTGATCTCTCCGCAGGGGGCGCAGACCGCATTCGGGACTACCCCGCGCGTCAATGCCTATGAGGTCGTCTATATCTTCACAGCTGGCCGTTATGATATTGACCGGACCCGGGTTTACATGCCGCTGGGCGAAGCACAGTCCTATTTCAACCGCGAAGATGTGGCGGATGAAATTGAAGTATATGTTGATGATCCGGAAAGCATAAGTCGCTGGAGCTTGGAACTGCTTGAGATTGCCGGTCAGGGCGCACAGATCTGGACCTGGAAGGACAGTTCGGGCAGTTTCCTGCGGGCACTCGATATCGAAGATGATGTGATGTTTATTATCCTGTCGGTCCTGGTCCTGATCGCGACGATGAATATCACGTCGGGGCTGATCATGCTGGTCAAGAACAAAGGGCGTGACATCGGTATCCTGCGAACGATGGGGTTGACGCAGGGTTCGGTCATGCGGGTCTTTTTTCTGTGTGGCGCATTTACCGGCGTGATCGGTACGGTTGCGGGGGTTCTGCTTGGCGTGATTGTTTCGCTGAATGTTGATCATATCATGGCCATGATGAACGGTTCCTGGGACCCGTCAGTGCGGGGGATCTATGAACTGCCTGCAAAATTACGGGCCGTCGATATTGCCAGGGCAGTTGGTTTGTCGCTGTTTCTCAGTTTTCTTGTCACGATTTTTCCGGCGCAGCGTGCAGCACGCATGAACCCGGTGGAGGCCTTGCGCTATGAGTGATGTTCTGCGCCTTGATGGAATCGAAAAGACCTATAACCGGGGTGAACCCGGCCAGATTGACGTATTGCGCAAACTGGATCTGTCGGTGGGCAAGGGGGAAGTCGTGGCACTGGTTGCGCCATCAGGGGCGGGGAAGTCGACACTGTTGCATATTGCGGGGTTGCTGGATACGCTTGATGCTGGACAGGTCTTCCTGAACGGTAGCAACCTGACCGGGCAGTCCGATCACCAGCGTACTGTTGCGCGGCGCAGGGATCTGGGTTTCGTGTATCAGTTTCACCATCTGCTACCTGAATTCAGCGCTGCCGAGAATATTGTCCTGCCCCAGCTTGCCAATGCCACGTCTGAGGCCCGGGCATATCGTCGTGCGGCTGAACTTCTGGAGCGTGTCGGTCTGGCAGCGCGGGCAGACCATCGTCCGGCAGAACTGTCCGGTGGGGAACAGCAGCGTGTGGCCTTCTGTCGGGCCTTGGCCAATGCGCCAGCATTGCTTCTGGCGGATGAGCCGACGGGCAATCTTGACCCCGGAACATCGGACCGGGTGTTTGGGATGCTGATGGCTCTGGTTCGTGAAACCGGGCTTTCGGCCCTGATTGCCACGCATAATCTTGAACTTGCAGCGCGGATGGACCGAATGGTCAGGCTGGATCAGGGAAAGATCAGCCCGGTCTGATCCCTTGCCGGGTTTCTTGGTTCAGGCATGTTCTTCGGCAGCAGTGTCGGACAATGCCTGATTCAGGGCGCGCAAGGCATCGACATGATAAAGCGAACCCGTCACTACGGGTGGGGCTAGTGGGCCAATGGCATCGGGGTTGCGTGGCGGTTGTGGGCGAATGACTGGCAGAAAGGCGGCCCTGGTTCGTTCGAATTCCGACAAGGCCAGATCCAGCGTCGTGTCATCTGCCAGAGTGCGCCCGGACAGGGCAAGCTTGCGAACCAGATCGGGGGCCGGTGCATTATCGGCATCAAGGATGCGTATCAATGAATGGATCCGCATTTTCTGAGGCAGCCAGACCTGTGGGCCTTCGGCAACATGAATGCCGCGCAGTTCCAGCTGGGTCAGGAAAAAGGACCGGTGCAACAGCCGGGAAGCAAGTGCAGATGACAGGGATACCGCGGTCATGACCGCAATTCCGGTCTGAAAGTCCCCGGTCATTTCGAAAATAATCAGTGCGGTGGATATCGGAGCCCCCAGAACAGCGGCAGCGACGGCACCCATGCCGGCCATGGCATAGATGGTGGTTCCCCCCGA
Source organism: Paracoccus sp. (in: a-proteobacteria) (assembly GCA_047971845.1). Taxonomy (GTDB): domain Bacteria; phylum Pseudomonadota; class Alphaproteobacteria; order Rhodobacterales; family Rhodobacteraceae; genus Paracoccus. The sequence continues at coordinate 28,207 of JBKEAB010000189.1, forward strand.
CATGTCCGGGAATATCGCTGTCGCGATCATGCCGAATGCCAGTCCGGTCAGGGCCCCGAGAACAAGCGCGGGTGAAAAGACTCCGCCACCCATGTGTCCGCCAAGAGTGATGCCGACGGCCAGAACCTTTACGGCGGCAAAGATGATGACCTGACTGAGCACGAATCCGCCGTTCAGGGCAGCGAATGTAGTCTGATAACCAACGCCGATGATATGGGGAAACGGAATTGCCAGTATTCCCAGCAGGATTCCGGCCAGCATCGGGCGTATCCAGCGTGGCCATCTGGTATACGAAAAGATCCGGTTGCCGGTTGTTTCCGACCTGATGATGGTCCAGACGAGCATGGCCGCGACAAGGGCCGATATCAGCCCGAGAAGCATGAATGCCGGTAATTCGACATAAAAGCCCAGCCTGGGTTCGCGTGGCAGTGAAAATTCGGTTGCGCCGCCAAATGCCTGACGGTTGATGACTGTCCCGGCAACGGCGGAAATGGCAATGGGTGCGAAAGCGCGGGTCGAGAAGTGGCGCAGGATGACCTCATGCGCGAAAAGAACACCGGAAATAGGGGCGTTGAAGCTGGCGGCAACAGCACCTGAAACCGCGCAACCCAGCAGCTCCCGTCCGGTCATCGGGCTGGCCTTGATGCGTTCGGAAAACCAGGTTGAGACCACTCCGGCCAGATGAACGACCGGGCCTTCACGTCCGGATGAACTACCTGTTCCCAATGTGATCAGCGATGCGGCGGCAGATGCCAGACCCGCACGGACCTCAACGCGGCCACCTTCCAGAGCGGCGTCCTCAATGACGTCGGCGACTGTGCGGACGCGGCCGTCGGGGGTAAGGCGGTCAAGGATCAGCCCAACCAGAAGTCCGCCAGATGCCGGTACTGCCACCAGCCACCACCAAGGCAATCCGGATGCTCCGTTGGTCAGTGCATGGTCATCAATTCTGTAAACGCTGAATTGCAGGAAATCGATACCCAGCCGAAAGAACAACGCGGCCAGTCCGGCACCAATCCCGATCAGCAGGGCCAACAGCCAGAACTGGATCTGGCTGGGCCCTCGTGCCCGGATAATGGACATGGCATGAGCGGCATGCCGGCGCAATTGTGTATGCCATTCAGTCAGCCAGAGCCGGGGGGTTGTTTTCCCGGTGCTTTTTCGTGGAGGTTGTATCTGAGACATATCAGCCATGAAGCAAGAGGGGCGGCAAATGGTCAAGTATCAGCAGGCATTTGATGAAATCAGGTCTCTGATCGGGGAGCGATTGTCGCAAAGGCAGGCGGACAGGGAACAGCACGGTCAGTCTGAAACCTGGCATCGTGCCCCGCCACCTGATGCGGTTGCATGGCCGGAAACAACGCAGGAAGTCAGCCGGATACTGGCGATCTGCAACCGGCATGGCTGTCCGGTCATTGGCTGGGGGACGGGGACATCGCTGGAAGGGCATGCTCTGGCGGTCCATGGTGGTCTGGTTCTGGATCTGATGCGGATGGACCGGGTGCTTGATATCAGGTCAGGGGATATGCTGGCTGTGGTTCAGCCCGGTGTGACGCGCGGGAAGCTGAATACCGAACTGCGTGCAACCGGCCTTTTTTTCCCCATTGATCCCGGTGCTGATGCCAGCCTTGGTGGTATGGCGGCCACGCGTGCTTCGGGAACGATGGCGGTACGTTATGGCACGATGCGTGATGCCGTGCTTGGGCTTGAGGTTGTGCTGGCCGACGGTACGATCATCCGCACCGGCACGAAGGCGGCCAAGTCGAGTGCCGGTTATGACCTGACCGCCCTGATGGTCGGGTCGGAAGGTACGCTGGGAATCATTACGGAACTGACACTGCGGCTGTATGGCCAGCCGGAAGATGTCGCGGCTGCCGTTTGTGCCTTTGCTTCAATGGATGATGCGGTGAACTGTGTCGCCATGACCATGCAATGCGGTATTCCCATGGCACGGATTGAGTTCATGGACCCGATTGCGATGCGGGCGGTGAACCTGCATTCCGGCTCGGATTATCCCGAGCTGCCGCACCTGTTGGTCGAATTCAACGGCTCTCCGGATACGGTTCGCTCTGATGCCGAAGCGTTCGGAGAGATTGTTGCTGATGGTGGCGGGCAGGGGTTCCGCTGGGCTGCATCGTCCGAGGATCGTAACAAGTTATGGGAAGCACGACATGCTGCCTATTGGGCGACTCTGAGGCTGCGTCCGGGGGCTACTGGTGTTGTTACCGATGTCTGTGTGCCGATGTCGGAGCTGCCCGCAGCGGTTGCCGCCGCAGCTGCCGACATGGAAGCGGCTGGAATACCCGGAAATATCGTTGGCCATGTCGGGGATGGAAATTTCCATACGCTGCTGCTGATTGAGTCGGACAATGCTGAAGAACTGGTCCGCGCCAAGGATATTGCCAATGCCATGTCGCGACGTGCCATCGCAGTTGGCGGTACTGTGTCCGGTGAACATGGCATTGGGCTTGGCAAGCGGGAATTGATGAATGAACAGCATGGCCCTGCCTGGGCCCTGATGAGGACAATCAAAGCCGCCCTTGATCCGAAAAATATTCTCAATCCGGGGAAACTGGTGCCTGACCCGGACTGATGATACCTGCCTGTCTGGCAATCAGGCACGGAACGGCATGAACGTGCCCGCCGCTATCCTGACGGGAACGTGTGCGAAAAGGGATCGTGACTTTGCCGTGTGGCACTGCAATAACGCGGAAAAATAATTTCTGAGGGCACTATGTCGCGTATTGTTTCCATCCTTTTGGTTCTGGCCATACTTGTTCTGACAGCCTGCGGTGGCGGACCGCGTCCGGTGACTGTCGGCGGTGGAGGTTCAGGGTGGGTTGGTGGCACGGTGCCGCAACTTGGTGATCGAAAGCCACATTCATGGCAGGGCGGGCACCCTTATAATCTGCAGGTCCACGGCATCGACATTTCCCGCTGGCAAGGCAATATCGACTGGGGTCGGGTTCGCAGTTCGGGGATCAGCTTTGCGTTCCTGAAGGCGACCGAGGGTGGTGATCACGTCGATCCAAATTTCCAGCGTTACTGGCGTGAGGCTGGTAATGCCCGTATCCCGCGCGGTGCCTATCACTACTATTATTTTTGCCGCTCGGGTGCGGAACAGGCGAACTGGTTCATCCGCAATGTTCCGCGTCAGGCAGGCTCCCTGCCGCCGGTGCTGGATATAGAATGGACCCATTCGCGTTCCTGCCCGCGCCGTCCCGGTTCTGCCGAGATCCTGCGCGAAGCGTCGCAATTCATCTCAATTCTGGAACGGCATTATGGCCAGCGGCCAATCGTCTATACGACAGTTGATTTCTACCGAGAGACCGGTATCGGCCGGCTGAATGCCGAGTTCTGGCTGCGTTCGGTTGCCGATCACCCGCGCAAGGTCTATCCGCGGCAACGCTGGAGTTTCTGGCAATATACCGGCACCGGAACCGTGCCCGGCATCCGTGGTGATGTTGACCTCAATGCCTTTGTCGGCAACGTAGCCCAGTGGCAGGCATGGCTGAACCGTCGTCTCGTACGCTGAAACGCGCAGATCCCGGTATCTGGAAACGGCGCCCCGGCCGATCAGGCCGGTGGTGGCTGCTGGTTGAGTTTCTTGTTCTTTTCGTGGCAGTCCCGATTACGATTGCACTCTTCCTGCCACCAGGGATGATGTTCCGGGTGCTGTTTGTGTTTTCGGCAGCGGGGCTTGTCCTTCTGTGGTATACAGGTGGCTTCAACTGGCGGGATCTGCTGCATGGCTGGCGGCAGTTTGATTGGCGCTTGCTTTTCGTCTTTGCGGTCCTGACGGCGGGGGCATCCGTCATAGCGTTGTATCTGACGCAGCCGGATGCGCTTTTTGCCTTCATGCGAAATAATCCACGCATGCTGATGATTGTCTGGCTGTTCTATCCGTTGATCTCTGCATTGCCGCAGGAGCTGATCTTTCGGGTTCTGTTCTTCCATCGTTATGATGCATTGTTCACCAACCCGCGTCAGGCTGTGCTGATCAATGCGGCCATCTTCAGTCTTGCGCATCTGATGTACTGGAACTGGATCGTGGCTGTGTTCACCTTTTTTGGTGGAATCGGCTTTGCGGTTGGCTATCTGCGTCGTGGTCTGCCATGGGCGTGGATATTGCATGCCGTGGCTGGAAATATCCTGTTTGCGATTGGCATGGGTGTCTATTTCTATTCCGGAAATGTGGTACGTCCATTCTGAACCGATGATCCGGTGATGATTGCAGGGCTGCAACCGGTGGGGATATCCGTTGGCTTTGACAGCCGGCCGCTTGACTTCCTTTGCGCTGCACTGTTCATGCAGGGCAGAACGAAAGAGGTCCGCCATGCACGCCTATCGCAGCCATACCTGCGCCGATCTGACTGCCGCCAATGCCGGGGAAACCATCCGCCTGTCGGGCTGGGTTCACCGGGTTCGTGATCATGGGGGTGTGCTGTTCGTCGACCTGCGTGATCATTATGGCGTGACGCAGGTCCTGGCCGACAGTGACAGTATGGCTTTTGCTGAAATGGAAAAGCTGCGTTCTGAAACTGTGATCCGTATCGACGGCCGGGTAAAGTTGCGCGACGAAAGCCTGATCAATCCCAAGCTGCCCACTGGTGAAATTGAAGTCTATGCCACGGCTCTGGAAGTCCTTGGCCATGCGGATGAGCTGCCGCTGCCCGTCTTCGGAGATCAGGATTATCCTGAAGAAACACGGCTTGCCTATCGCTTCCTCGATCTGCGCCGTGAAAGCCTGCATAACAATATCATGCTGCGTAGTCAGGTCATCCGCAGCCTGCGCAACCGCATGTGGGATACCGGTTTTACAGAGTTCCAGACCCCGATTATTACGGCCAGCAGCCCTGAGGGCGCACGCGATTTCCTGGTGCCGTCGCGCCTGCATCCGGGCAAGTTCTATGCATTGCCGCAGGCCCCCCAGCAGTTCAAGCAGCTGATCATGGTGGCGGGCTTCGATCGTTATTTCCAGATTGCGCCCTGCTTCCGTGACGAGGATCCGCGTGCGGATCGCTCTCCTACTGATTTCTACCAGCTCGACATTGAGATGTCCTTCGTGGAACAGGAGGACGTGTTCAGTGCTGTCCAGCCGGTTATCCAGGGCTTGTTCGAGGAATTCGCCAATGGCCGCAAGGTTGATGCCAACTGGCCGCGCATCCCCTATGCGGAAGCCATGCTGAGATATGGTTCTGACAAGCCCGACCTGCGCAATCCGATTGAAATGCAGGTCGTATCTGATCATTTCCGCGGCTCTGGCTTCGCCATCTTTGCGAAACTGCTGGAACAGGACGGCACAGAGGTTCGTGCGATCCCTGCGCCGACGGGTGGCAGCCGTAAATTCGCCGACCGCATGAACGCCTTTGCGCAAAAGGAAGGCTTGCCGGGAATGGGGTATATTTTCTGGCGTAAGGCTGATGATGGCAGCACTGAGGCTGCCGGTCCCATCGCCAAGAACATCGGCCCCGAACGAACCGAGGCGATCCGCCAACAGCTTGGGCTGGGCGAAGGAGATGCCGCCTTCTTTCTTGGCGGTAAACCTGATGCATTTGAGGCTGTTGCGGGCCGTGCACGTAACGAGATCGGGCGCGAGCTTGGCCTGACCGACGAGAACCAGTTCAAATTCGCCTGGATCGTTGATTTTCCGATGTATGAAAAGACAGACGAGGGCAAGATCGACTTCAGCCACAACCCGTTTAGCATGCCGCAGGGCGGGATGGGCGCACTCAATGGGGATCCGCTGTCGGTCAGGGGCTACCAGTATGATCTTGCCTGCAATGGCTATGAACTGATCTCGGGCGCGATCCGCAATCACAAGCCGGAAATCATGTTCAAAGCGTTTGAACTGGCCGGCTATCCGGCTTCCGAGATTGAAAAGCGCTTTGGTGGTATGGTCAAGGCGTTCCGCTATGGCGCACCGCCACATGGTGGCTGTGCGGCAGGTATAGACCGGATCGTGATGCTGCTGGCGGATGAACAGAATATCCGTGAAGTTATCATGTTCCCGATGAACCAGCGGGCTGAGGACCTGATGATGGGTGCTCCTTCCGAGCCGACAAATGAACAGTTGCGTGATCTGCAGCTGCGGGTTTTGCCCAAGCAATAACCGGCAATCCTTCCCGTGGTCGTCATGATCAGATCTGACCTGTCCGGTTGTTGTTATTGGTGGATGCTCTGGTCAGGCAGGCGGTCTTTTCTCATGGCCGGTGCTTGCTGCATTGCTGCCCCGGCTTGTCATGTCCTTATCCATTATGGTGCCGGTATGAATGATGTAGCATTACCTGATCCGGACATATCCGCATGGTATCCGCCTGCGATGCCGGGACCGGATATTATTGAAGGCCGGTATGTCCGTCTGGAGCGGCTTGACCCGGAACGGCATGCTCCGGATGTTTTTGTAGTGACCAGTGTGGATGAAACGGTCTGGGACTACATGAGCAATGGTCCGTTTGCGGATGCAAGCGCATTGTCTGACTGGATGGGTGCGACCACCTCCCAGCAGCTTATCCCTTATGCTTTTGTCAATGCGGCAACCGGTCGGGCCTTTGGTTATGCTGCATTCATGCGGATTGATGCTGCGAATGGTGTACTTGAAATCGGCCATGTGATGATCGGATCTGCCGCACAACGCAGCCGCGCTGCGTCGGAGGCCCTGATGGTGATGATCAGCTGGGCCTTTGGTGCTGGATATCGACGAGTGGAGTGGAAATGCAATCTGGATAATGTGCGATCCCGTCGGGCAGCCCGGCGCTATGGTTTTGTGTTTGAGGGCGTGTTCCGCCAGCACTTGATCATTAAATCCCGGAACCGGGATACCGCGTGGTTTGCTATGCTGGACCGGGATTGGCCGGATGTGTCACGGGCATATGCATATTGGCTGGATCCCGGAAACTTTGATGCGGCTGGTAAGCAGCATGCACGGCTTTCGGAACTGACCGCACCCTGTGTCAGACAGGCTGAGATACGGCTTGCCGAACTGTGTTCTGATTGATGGACCGGCTAACCATTCCCCATGGCTGCATGATATCGGGAATGGCCAGCCGGTCCTTTGTCCCGCAATGGTGGAGCTAACCGTCGCGGGCGAAGTTCAGGCAGTTCCGGCGGAAGCCAGCCTGTCCTGCAGCAGGTCGCTGATGCGCGTCAGATCCGTTGCGACGCCTCGTCCTGCCTCATGGTCACGTGCCAGGGTGGCAGCAGCTTCAGCCAGAACCGTGTCATGTGCCGAACGGGCCACGCCGGTCAGAAAGCGGGCAATATAGTTGATAGCTGTGCCGTCACTGGCAGAATTGAGAATCGCAGCAACATGGGTCAGGTCATCACGAAGTGCATCATTGCCAGGGGTAATTATATCGTCAGGAAGGATGCGTGGCCCACGTGGCCCTGCACCTGCTGGTAATGCGGCAAGGATGGCTTGCTGGAATACGGCAAGGCTTTCGATCGGTTTGGGCAGAAAGTCGGCTGCTCCGGCTTGCAGGGCATATTCCTGCATGTCGGGGTTTCCCGAGATTGCCAGAACGATAGGGGACTGGCTGCCAGATGCCTTGATCTGAGAGATTAGTTCCGCACCATTACCATCAGGCAGCCCCATATCGACGATGACAACGCTTGGCCGATAGGTTTGCAGGTGTCGCATGGCGGCCCGCAGGCAATCCGCACGCCTGATCCGGGCACCGGATCGCAGGCACAGCAGGCGCATGGCCTCGGATGCGGAACGGGAGTCCTCGACCACAAGGACAGTCAGCCCGGAAAGCGGGCGGCCGGGCAGCTGTGCTTTCCAGATTGCGGGCTGTGAATCCAGCGAATTCATATTGGTCTGCATTCTTCCATCCCCTCATGGAATCATCTGATATGTTCAGGCTAGACCACAAACACCTAAGGGATGGTTAATGGATGGCGGATTTTCTTGGATTCCGGCGTTGTGGTGCGTAAACAGCCGTCAGGTCGTGGCAATCCGAAGGGATGGCCGGTGCTGTAACTGGAGAGTATCCGATGAACCTTACCGGCGGTATCGTGCTTTATGCAGTCCTATGGTTTCTGACACTTTTTGTGCTACTTCCCATTGGTGAGGTCAGTCAGGAAGAAGCCGGAGAGGTTGTGCCGGGAACCCATTCGGGGGCTCCGCAGAATCCGGCGCTGAAAAGGAAGATGATCTGGGCGAGCATAATTTCTGCGGTGCTCTGGGCAGGCTGTGCCTATGTGATTCTGGGGGGAATCCTGACACGTGAGGATGTCATGGGCTGGGATCAGTGGATTCGCGGATAAGATGGTAAAGATGTGTGAATGATGCCGCGGCCAGCACTGGTACGGCAATGTTCAGGATCGGGATCGTCAGGGCAAAGGCGATCATGATGCCTAGGAAGGTAACGCTGCCGGCATGCTGCTTGCGTAGCCGGGTTGCCTCCGGGTCCTGCAGATGACGGCGTGCGGCCATCTGGAAAAATTCCCGTCCCAGAAGCCAGCCATTGGCGGCATAGAACAGAACAGGGGCAAAGGGACCCAGAAATGGTGTGGCAATCAGACTGATGATGCCGACCATCAGGACAGCGCCCATAACGGCCAGAGATTCCAGAATACCGTCCCAGAAATCAGCCTCGGTGCCGCAATGGCGGGGGTAATGGGTGACTTCGATATATCCAGCCACGCGTTCAGCATAAAGACCTGAAAAAGCGGCTGCGACCGGAGCCATCAGGAAAAAACCGAGAATTGGAAACAGCGTAAGGCTGCCCCAGCTGAGTGCCGGGCCAGGTGTGATATCACCCCAGAAAGGCAGGGTGATACTGTCGGGGGTGAAGGTGCGGATGGTCCAGAATACCCCGATCTGCAATGTCACGAATAATGCGATGGTCAGGGCCATTCCGCGTATCACCAGACCGAATATTGCCGGACGAAGCATGTCCCCCCAGCTGCGCAGCATGGCTTGTGATGAGATCATTCCAGAACCGTGGTCTTTGTCTGAATGTCGGGGCGTGGGCGTTCGGGCGGGATACTGTCTCCGCGTGATCCGATATGGATCAGGCCAGCGACGCGTTCGGTCCCGGACAGGCCCAGGTGCCTGTTTGCGAATTCTGGATTGGCGGCAATTCCGGTCAGCCAGCAGGCCCAGAAGCCCGCTGCAAGCGCGGCGTTGACCAGACTGAGGCAGACAGCCCCGGTGGACAGGAACTGTTCCCATTCCGGTATCTTGTCATGATCTACCGGTGAAAAGACGACGGCTATGACCATGGGCACACGAAAAGCATTACCATGTTTGGCGGCCTTTTCGGGCGGATTGCCGGCGGCTTCTGAACCGGCTTCAACCAGTGATGCCAGACGTTCCAGTGCCGCACCCCGGATTACCACGAAGCGCCATGGCTCCAGTTTGCCATGGTCCGGGCTTCGGGCGGCAAGGGTCAGTAGATCCTGCACTTGTTCGGGGGATGGGCCGGGGGCTTTCAGCAAGGCGGGCGGACAGGAACGGCGGTTACGCAGAAAGTCCAGTGCGTCGGGGTTGGTCTGGGTCATGGGCTCTCCTTTGCGGAAAAGGTTTAGTCGACTGTCAGTGGCAGGCCAAGGCTTGACGCGACACCGGAGATCTCCGAATGAGTAAATATGATGAAAGCGCTTCCGGATCTCAGTCATTTGTCCCTGACGGGAACCTGCCTTGATGTGCGAGTAACGCCAAAGGCATCGGCAAACCGGATTATGGTGGATGAGATGGGGAAGATCCGGGTTTCCGTGACGACGGTTCCTGAGAATGGCAAGGCTACGGCAGCGGTCATCCGGCTGCTGGCCAAGGCGATCGGTGTCCCCAAATCACGATTGGTGCTTATCCGTGGGGAAACCGCCCGTGATAAGTCATTCCGTATTGCCGCCTAGATCACCTTGCGTTTAATCGTCACCGTATCCTGCTGCTTTAAAGAAGTTCCGGCATTCTTCGGGCGTGAAGAGATCGCAGATTTTGCCGACGGTTTTCCATAGATCGTGAATGGTTCTGGCACCGACCCGCCGGAGATGGGCTTTCAGCTTGGAAAATGCCATTTCTATGGGGTTCAGGTCCGGCGAACAGGGCGGCAGGGACAGAAACCATGCGCCGCGCTCGCGCAGGGCAGCCTTGGCCTTCTCGCTCTTGTGGGCGGCCAGGTTGTCGAGGATGACCACGTCGCCCGGTTGCCGGGTCGGGGCAAGCTGGGTTTCAACGTAGGTGTCGACCGTCGCCCGGTTCATGGCCCCGTCGATGACCCAGGGTGCCGTCAGAGCGTTGCAGCGCAGACCGGCGATGAAGGTCTGGGTTTTCCAATGCCCGAACGGGGCCTC
>JBKEAB010000190.1:0-3489 GCA_047971845.1 Paracoccus sp. (in: a-proteobacteria)
GTTTGATCCTGTTGAAAAAGCATTCGACGAGATGGCGCTCCTTGTAGAGGGCCCAGTCGAGGTCCTTGCTTCCGCTTCGGGACGGGTTCTGCTTGATCTGGGCGGTCGCGCCCAGTTCCTGTGCGATGAACAGGCGCAAGTGGTCGGCGTCATAGCCGGGTCCATGATGATGTGCCCGACGCCTGTGAGCCCTCGATCAGCCCGTGCGCCAGCCAAAGGATCGCGTCGACAAAAAGCCGGTTACCGGCCGTACGGGCCCCCACGGTCTCCCTGCTTGCCGGGAACCAAAGGTTCGATCCGCGCCCATTGCCTGTCCGTCAAAGTCCGTCTGCTCAAGATTGCCTCCCGTTTTTGATCTTGAATCAAACGGATGGATATCTGGAAAGACCATAAATGCAGACGCCGCCTAAACCACCAATAAATCTTTGGCTGTGCGTATATGCGGCAACATGATTTGCTGCATCTTTGGCCCAAATGGAAAAGCCGGGTCGAAAGGCCCGGCTTTTTGATATATTGTTATCAACGGGTCGGGCGGATCAGGATTTCCACGCGACGGTTTTGAGAGCGGCCTTCAGCGGTTGAATTTGAAGCAACTGGCTGGCTTTCGCCATGGCCAACCATGACCAGACGTGAATCCGATACGCCGGCAGCGGTCAGGATACCGCCAACCGATTCCGCACGGCGCTGTGACAGATCCATGTTATGTGCATCCGAGGCTGAAGAATCGGTGTGGCCATAGATTTCAATACGACTGTTCGGATATTGCTGTAGGTTTTGTGCCAGTCCGTACAGATCGTTTTGCGCCGCTCCTGAAACGGCTGCGCTGTCGGATGTGAACAGCAAGCCTGAAGGCAGGATAACCTGCAGATAATCACCGCGATTGACAATCTGTACACCAGGGGTGGTCATGACCTGACGCAGGGACTGCTCCTGGCGTTCCAGAATATTGCCGGTGATGGCGCCGGCGGCGGCACCGAGGGCGGCACCCTTCAGGATATCGTCACCCTGATTGTTCTTGTCATCATCGCGTCCGGCACCGTACAGCCCACCAAGGGCGGCACCTGCCAGTGCGCCTTGGCTGGTCTTGCTCATGGAAACAGTGCCATCGGGGTTGGTTGTGCAGGCACCCAGTGCCATGAGGCCGGCCGCACCAAATGTTATGGAAAATCGTGTCATCATCTGCTTGCCTTTCGGTCAATCAATCAGGGTGCCGTGGTGGCACATATTTTTGCAAACGCAGTCATATGACAGTTGTTCCCTAAATTGACCCGGTAAGCCAGTGATAAGGGAAGAAAAAGTGGTCAAGATTGCATGATGGCCGGCGGTCCGGGTTTTTTCTTGCTTGCGATCAGTGCTTGAACTGACAGCATAGTAGGGGCAAGACGGCCAATATGGCCCGTATGCCCGCCCCCTTGCCCTATGCCACGCAGGTTGTGATCTTTTCGCGGCTTCGTGAATCCAATCCGGTACCTGTGACCGATCTGGCATATGGCAATGCTTTCCAGCTGCTGGTTGCCGTGGCCCTGTCTGCGCAGGCCACGGATATCGGTGTGAACCGGGCCACGAAGGAACTGTTCGAACGGATAGCAACTCCACGGGATATGCTGGACCTGGGTGAGCCGGGGTTGACGGATCATATCAAGACGATCGGGCTTTTCCGGCAGAAGGCCAGAAATGTGATGAAGCTGTCCCGGATCCTGGTGGATGAATATGACGGACAGGTTCCATCCAGCCGGGCGGCATTGATGGCATTGCCGGGTGTGGGGCGCAAGACGGCCAATGTCGTGCTGAATTGTGTGTTTCATCATCCTGCCCAGGCGGTTGACACACATATTTTCCGCGTCGGAAACCGGACCCGCATTGCTCCGGGGCGTGATGTGGATGAGGTGGAGCGTGCGATTGAGGACAATATCCCGGTCGGTTTTCAGCAAAATGCTCATCACTGGCTAATCCTGCATGGCCGCTATATCTGTCAGGCCCGGCGTCCGCGTTGTGCGATCTGCCCTGTTGAAGACCTGTGCCCCTATGAGGAGAAGACCGAATGACCGAGTTTGACGTAATCGGTATCGGAAATGCTATTGTCGATGTCATTGCCCCGATCAAAGAAGATGATCTGAAAGAGCTTGGGGTTGAAAAGGGCATCATGCAGCTTGTCGACCGTGAACGGTCAGAATTCCTGTTGGCTCAGCAGGCCAGACGTGGTCAGGCCCGGCTGGTGCCTGGCGGATCAGTTGCCAATACTCTGGCAGGGATTGGCAAGCTGGGCCTGAAGACAGCCTTTATTGGCCGGGTTTCAGATGATGAGCTGGGGCAATCCTATGCACAGGAAACGGAAGGCGAAGGTACGAATTTTGTAAATGCGCCGGTTTCTGACGGTAATCTTCCGACGTCCCGTTCGATTATCTTTGCAACCCCGGATGGTGAACGGTCGATGAACACCTATCTGGGGATTTCGGCCAACCTCGGCCCGGATGATGTTGATCCTGAAGTCTTTCGGGGCAATAAATGGCTGTTTCTGGAAGGCTATCTTTTTGACAAGCAGGCCGGTAAGTCGGCATTTCTTACTGCTGCCGATGCTTGTCACAAGGCGGGTGGCAAGGCCGGGATTGCCTTGTCCGACCCGTTCTGCGTTGATCGCCATCGCGACGATTTCCGCCAGCTTGTTTCGCAAAAACTGGATTACGTCATCGGCAATGTCCATGAATGGGAATCGTTGTACCAGACCGATATTGATGAGGCGCTGCGTCTGGCAACAGCCGATTGCAGGATGGTGGTCTGCACCCGGTCAGGGGATTCCGCCTTGCTGTTTCGCGGACATGAACGGGTCGAGGCCCCGGTCCACCGTGTGGTTCCGGTTGATGCAACAGGGGCGGGCGATCAGTTTGCGGCCGGGCTGATCTTTGGTCTGGCCTCGGGTGCTGATCTGGAAACGGCCGGGCGCATGGGCGTCATGGCCGCAGCAGAGGTCATCAGCCATATCGGAGCACGCCCCGAACGTAACCTGCGTGCCGATTTTGAAGCAGCCGGGCTGCTCTAGGCGGCGTCTGCATTTATGGTCTTTCCAGATATCCATCCGTTTGATTCAAGATCAAAAACGGGAGGCAATCTTGAGCAGACGGACTTTGACGGACAGGCAATGGGCGCGGATCGAACCTTTGGTTCCCGGCAAGTAGGGAGACCGTGGGGGCCCGTACGCCGGTAACCGGCTTTTTGTCGACGCGATCCTTTGGCTGGCGCACGGGGCATCGCCTTGGCGCAATCTGCCGCCGGAACTGGGAAACTGGCGCACGGCACATTCGCGGCTCCAGCGCTGGACGCTGGCAGGTGTTTGGGAGTGTCTTTTCAAAGCGTTGAGCGCAGAGCCGGACTTCGAATACGTGCTTGTCGACGCGACGATCTGCAAGACGCATGCCGATGCGACCTCTTAAAAGGGGGGCTTGAAGCTGCCGGCATCGGTTGCTCCAAAGGCGGCCTGACGACGAAAATCCA
>JBKEAB010000191.1:0-14137 GCA_047971845.1 Paracoccus sp. (in: a-proteobacteria)
GAAAGTCCCGCAAGAAGGCGGTCAAATACGACAAACGGCGCTACAAACGCCGCAATCGCATCGAGATCATGTTCGGGCGCCTCAAGGACTGGCGCCGCGTTGCAACCCGATACGACCGATGTCCCGAGACCTTCTTTTCCGCCATCCTCCTCGCTGCAACCGTCATCTTCTGGCTATGATCAAGAACAAGTCCTGACCCTACGACGGAGGCTTTATATCCCCGCTATCAAGATCAAAGGGTCTTAGCCGAGCCGGGTCCAATCACACCCTGCGCATGATTGCGGAAGGCTCCAGATCAACCGAGACATGACGTCTGTGGAACGCATCGCCGTCAGGGCGAAACAGATGTGCATCAGCAGGATCAAAGCCCAGTTTAACCTCATCACCTGCAGCAACCCGTGCCGTTCCGTCCGTGACCATGCAGACCGGCAGATCTTCGGGGCCAAGCAGGTAAACCACCGTGCTGCTGCCCAAACGTTCAACCACATCAACACGACAGGGCAGTCCCCCATCCGGAAGGATCCTCAAATCATCGGGACGGATACCCAAGGTTGCATCACCTTCTGGAATAGCTCCGGCAGGATCAACGGGAATGTTCAGAACAGGGCCATTTTCAACATTTACCCTGATCCCTGCTTCATCTGCACCAGCCATTTGCACAGGCAGGAAATTCATATTAGGGTTACCTATAAACCCAGCCACGAAACGATTTACCGGACGATGGAACAGTTCAAGCGGACTGCCGACCTGTTCAACCCGACCAGCATTCAGAACCACAATCCGGTCAGCCATGGTCATCGCCTCAATCTGGTCATGGGTGACATAGATCATCGTATTGGCCAGCCGCCCATGCAAGCGCGACAGCTCGACCCGCATTTCCGCCCGCAATGCAGCATCAAGATTGGACAGGGGTTCATCAAACAGGAAGACCGAAGGTTCACGCACAATGGCCCGGCCAATGGCCACACGCTGGCGTTGCCCCCCCGACAAGGCACCGGGGCGGTGATCAAGCCGTTCGGTCAGTTTCAGAAGGTCAGCGGCATTACGGACCCTGCTTTCAACCTGATCCTGCGGCAAACCTTCGACGCGCAACGGGAAAGCAATGTTTTCATAAACACTCATATGCGGATATAGCGCATAAGACTGAAACACCATCGCAATACCGCGTCTGGCCGGGGCCAGATCATTGACCATGCGCCCATCAATATCCAGTGTCCCGGAGGAAATATCTTCCAGTCCGGCAATCATTCGCAGCATCGTGGACTTGCCACATCCCGACGGGCCGACAAAAACGGTAAATTCACCATCCCGGATATGCAAATCAGTTGGATGGATGACACGGACCGCGCCGAAATCCTTGGTCACACCGGTCAGTTTCAAATCGCCCATCGGTATTATCTTCCTGCAAAGGTGAAGCGGGGGCAGCCTGCCGCCCCCACAAGACTGTTTTATCAGTCGAGGTCGGTCAGACCTTCCTGGATCTGCGCCACCGCATCTTCGGGGGTCAGTTCATCCAGCACGACACCCTGAATGCCTTCAATTGCCACATCCTGCATGGCAACATAATCCCGCATCAGTGGTTCTGGCCCACCGGTGGGAACAGCGTCAATGAAGGACTTCCAGCTGGGATCTTCGGCAATCAGCGCATCGGTATCGGCACCCATACGGATCGGGGTCCAGCCACCTTCCTTGTCGAATTCAGCCTGCCGCTCCGGAGCGGTCAGATACTTGATCAGGTCCTGCGTCGGCTCTTCCAGACCGGTTCCCTTGAATATCACCAGACTGTCGGTGATCAGCAATGTCGAATGCTTGCCCTGCGGCCCGGCCGGAATCAGCGCAACACCATAATTTACACCTTCAGCCTTGGCACGACCCCAGCCACCATTGGTATACATGCCAATCTGGCCTTCCTTGAACAGCGGCTCAAGCTTACCCCGATCATAGGCAACAGGGCCTTCCTGCGAATACTTCGCCAGCTCCTGATAGAATTTCAGCGTTTCGACATTGTTCGGGCTGTCAAACGCGACATTGCCATCGGCATCCACGACCTGACCATCATTGGAGTAGAGGAAATTCAGAAACTCATGGAATGTATTATCCATATCAGCTGCCGGCAGGCCAAAGCCGGCTGCATCGGTATTTTCACTGATAGCCTTGGCTGCCGTCAGCATGTCGTCAAACGTCTGCGGTCCATCCGGCATATCCAGCCCAGCCTGTTCGAACAGGTCCTTATTCCAGAACAGCCCCTTGGTCGAGAAAGCACGGGGAAGTCCCCAGACTTGATTATCGAACTGCACGGTCGAAATGACCGAAGCTTCATAGCTGCCCAGTTCGTCTTCGCTCAGGCTGACCGGTACAATCTGCTCGGATGCCGCAAGCTGCTTGAGGACACGTGATCCCATGTAAGCCGAAGCAGGCGGAGTTCCGGCCGCAGCCAGCGTCAGCGTCTTTTCCTGACACTGTTCCCAGGGCAGGAACTCGACACGAACTGTATAATCCGGGTTTGCCGCAACCCATTCATCAATATGCCTTGCCTGAACCGGTGCCTGTGCCTCGGTATCGGAGCCACAGTTGATAATGTAGATTTCTTCCGCAGCCTGTGCTGCACCTGAAAGCGCAACCAGCGCAGTCGATGCAAAAATAATGGAACGGATTGTCATGTCAGTCTCCCTGTAATGACCATTTGTTGATTTCATTCCTTTACCGCACCGGCGGTCAGCCCGGCGACGATATAGCGTTGCAGGAACAGATACAGGACCAGCACAGGCAAAACGCCGACAAGGCTGGCCGCCATCAGTTCATTCCAGCGGACTTCCTGATGGCCAAAGAACTGATAAAGCCCTACAGGCAGCGGATTCAGTTCGTTTTTGGAATTAAATGTCAGGGCAAACAGGAATTGCTGGGCATAGGCGGTAATGAAGGTTGTCACCGCAACCACGACCATCCCTGGTGCGGCAATGGGCAGGATCACGCGGCGCATCGTGTAAAGCCGGGATGCGCCATCGACATAGGCCGCCTCCTCAAGCTCAGCCGGGATACGCATGAAATAGCTGCGCATCAGGAAGATCCCTGCCGGGACGGTAAATGCCGCACCCGGCACGATCATCGCGGCATATGTATTGAGGAAACCCAGCGCCAGCATCAGCTTGTACAGCGGGATGATCAGCACCGCCGCCCCAACCATTGACACCGCCAGGAACAGCCCCAGGAATCCATCCCGCATCCGGAATTTGAACCGGGCAAAGGCATAGGCAGCCGGTACTGAACAGAGCATGGATAGAATGGTCACCGCTACCGCAATTCCGAAGCTGTTGATAATCCAGCGTAACAACATGGGCTGTGCAGTCCAGATCGTACGATAGTTTTCAAAGCTCATACCTTCGGCAACAAAGCGGTAAGGAATGCGGAACACCTCGGCCAGCGGACGCAGCGAAACCATGAACGCTTCGACAAATGGAGCCAGCAGAAAAATCAGGAACAGCGCCATCGCGGTATAGATCAGCACGAGTTCCCACCAGCGATAACGGTCAATCATTTCGCACGCGCCTTGCTGGTCAGGCGATTCAGAACCACCAGATAAATTGCGGACAGGATCATCAGGCAGAACAGGATCATGACTGCACGTGCAGCACCCTCACCATAACGGAACCGGGAAATCGCAGTCTTGTAGGTATCTATGATCATGGTGGTGGTGGCACCACGCGGACCACCTTCTGTCAGAATCCAGATGATCTCGAAGCTGTTAAAAGTCCAGATCGTCGACAGAAGCGCCATCGTGGTAATCGAAGGCATCAGCAATGGCAGGGTAATCCGGCGGAAACGGTAGAAACGGCTGGCTCCATCGGTCCATGCCGCTTCATACAGGTCCTTCGGGATTGTCTGCATTGCAGCAAGCAGATAAAGCGCCACCAGCGGCGTTCCTATCCAGACATCGGTGATGACCGTGGCGATAAAGGCCGACTGCTTATAGGCCAGAAATTCAAACGGCCCACCAAACAGCCCGACACGCTGCGCCAACCCCGAAATCATCCCGAACTGGCCATTATACATCCAGGCCCACATAAAGCAGCCCACCGCAACGGGCACGACCCATGGCGGCATGATCAGCACACGAAAGATTGCACGTCCCGGCACTGCGGCATTCAGCAAAACCGCCCCCAGCAAACCCATCGCCAGCTTGAGAAAAACCGACAGACCCGTCCAGATTAGTGTCCTGGATATCACCGGCCAGAAATCACGGTTGAAAAATTCTGCATAATTCTCAAAACCCACATATTCCTGCGTCGGTTTCAAAGATGCATTGGTAAAGGACAGCCGGAAGGTTTCGACAATCGGCCAGGCCGCGATCAGACCGACCAAAAGCAGTGCCGGGATCAGCAGAATATAGGGAAAGGCATCAGTCTTTTTCATGTCGCGACGCTCCCCCGGATTGCCTGATCCAGCCGCGCCCAGAATGGTACCAGGTCAACCACCTGCCGGGTCCGGCGTGCCTCTTCGATAGCCAGCGCAGTTGCACCAGCCTCAAGAGCATCGGTTACGGTCAAAGGCAAGACAGGCAAACGACCGTCATAATGGGCAAACAGATCGGCAATCATGGCCTGATCAGCACCATAATGGTCCTTTTGTCCCCCTGCCCCGATCATATGGTCATCCGCCAGTACCACATTGTCATCCGAACGTGTCAGCCTGAAATAGTTGCGGATGAAATCACCTTCGGCCATCCCGTCAGTTCCGATCACCGCAAAACGGCGGAATTCATCGGGGACGTTGCTGTTGGTATGAAAAGCCAGCGTCGCGGCATTTTCATATTCTACCAGCGCAGTCTGATAGTCGACCAGATCACCCTCACCCGAAAAGGCATCTCCTGCTCCGCCCCAACGCGGGGTCATTGCCGACAGATAATCCGGGGCATCTGCAGGGCGCTGTTCAGGCAGATATTTCCTGCGCCCGCCAAAGCTGGCCACACGTATGGCACGCGCACCGACGATCCCTTGATAAAGGTCCAGGTCATGACAGCATTTCTCCAGCATGAAACCACCGGACAAGGCACTGTCGCGCCGCCAGTCCCGCATGAAGAAGCTGCCATGATACGGGCCGATATGTTCAGCCGCCTCAATGGACATGATCTCGCCCAGATGGCCATCGGACTGCGCCTTGCGCAAGGTACGATAGAGCGCCGAATAACGCAGCACCATCCCCACGGCAACACGACGTAACCCGTCACGAGCCGCGAGAATATGTGCAAGCTCCAGCGTTTCATCAAGCGATATGACAACCGGTTTTTCAACGAATATCCGCGGAACATCACTGGCCAGGGCCAGCCGCAGATGCCCCAGATGCAGGTGATTGGGTGAACCGATCAGCAGAAGGTCAAACCGATGTGCGGACAGCATCGCCATCGGGTCATCATAGATATGCACCGGTGCCGCCTCGGCCACGCGATTTTCCTGACCGGGTCCGGGATCTGCAACGGCCACCAGGTTCAGTTCCGGACAAACCTCGCGCATATATGGTAACAAAGAGGCGATTCTGTATCCAAGTCCGATAATTCCCGTTTTCACGATATCCTCCCCAGTGCGATATCCATTGCCTTGCGCAATGCCCGCACTTTCCCGGCACGGGTCTGCGCCCGCATATCCGAAATCCCCAGATCCCCGGTTACACCACCACCGCCTGATATTTCACTGCACGAGCCATGCAGATCATCGGCCCCGGCCTGCAAGAGCAGCCCGGCCACATCCGGTCCGACCCCCCCTCCGGCCATTACCGTAATTCGGCCAGCCGCACGCCGTGACAATCTCGCAATGGTTTCGACCCCCTGAGCCGCACTGGATGCCCCGCCCGAGGTCAGGACACGGCAGAAACCATATTCAATTGCCGTTTCAAGCGCCTCGTCGATATCCGGGGCAATATCAATGGCCCGGTGCATTACCATGGGCAGACCAGCGGCACAGTCACGCAACCGCGCCAGCGCCACACGATCCGGCCGCCCTTCGGTATCCGTCACCCCAAACACGATACCAGCCAGACTCGCGGCACGTATCGCGACAATATCGGCCTCAGCTGCAACGAGTTCATCTTCAGTATAACAAAAGCCGCCCGGGCGTGGCCGGATCATGGCGAATACTGGAACCGATATCTTTGCCGCAGCCGCAATCAGACCCGGCGCCGGCGTCAGACCACCCAGCGCCAGCGCCGAGCACAGTTCGATCCGCTCCGCCCCTCCGGCAATTGCCGCCGCGAGACCCTGCGGGTCATCGACGCATACCTCCAGTATATGCGAGCACGCCCTCATCAAAGCTCCCTGCGTTTGATTAGCACAGAGACAATAACAATTTCATCAGGCTGTAAAGATTTTTTTGTGTATTCCTAAAATATTTATAGTTATATTTTAGTTTGACAAAATTTCTTAAGCACGCAACATAAGCTATCCACAGTAATATTGCGGGGCCCGGAATGCCGTCGCTCAATGACACCAAGCCACAAAGCGGGACGGCCCTCTGGGCAGCCATTGCTGAAGCACGTGTCTCAATGTCGGCAAAGCTGCGGGCCATCGCCGGTTTCGCTGCTGACGAGCCTGCCGAATTCATCCGCATGACCTCCCGCGAGATCTGCACCAGGCTGGGAACCTCCGAACCAACCCTGATCCGGTTTTGCCGGCTGCTGGGATATTCCGGACTGGCTGATTTCCGTATTGAACTGGCACTGGCGCTTGCCGATCAGAATAATGGCACCACCGTCCATCCGCTGGCTTCGGACCGGCGGTTGGCCAATCCCGATGCCAAACGTCGCATTGCCGAAGCGGCACTCCCGCTTCTTGCACACGACAATGCAGTCCTGATTGACAACGGATCCACTGTCGAAATGCTGGCCGCGGCACTGGGCGAACGCGAAGATATTCCCGTATTGACGGTGATGACCTCGGGTCTGCTGGTGGCCCAACAGGTCCTGCGCAGCGGACGGCACAGAGTCATGCTGACCGGAGGTGTTATCCGCAGTTCGACCGGATCCCTGTCGGGCCGGCTGATCGAACGCAGCCTGAGCGGGATGAACTTCGACAGCTTCATCATGGGCGCAGACAGCATCGACCCCGAGGGCGGGTTATCGACCTATTCCGAAGATGAAGCACATGTCACCCGCACCATGGCGGAGTCGGCATCCCGAGTCATCGTATTGGCGGATCACACGAAATTCCGCCGCGCCCGCCTGCACCGGATCTGTGGCCTGTCCCGTATCGCAGTTCTGGTAACCGACCGCCCCCCGGTTGAAGAAATCCGTATCGCACTCAATCAATCCGGCGTCAGGCTTGTTCTGGCAGCACAGACGACCACTACCGAGGTATGACATGAGCCCCACCTTCACCGCAGCCGAAATCAATGCCCAGCCAGATATCTGGCGCAACTGGGCGGGGCAACTTGCCAGCATATCCGAAAACATCCGGGACTGGATCAGCGCTCGTTCACCACAGGAAGTCTGGCTGTCGGGGGCCGGAACCTCTGCTTATATCGGTGAAACCCTGGCCCGGCAGGTTACCAGATATCACACACCGCTTCTTCCGTTGGCCACCACTGATCTGGTATCCCGTCCGGGTCTTGCCCTGTCACGCCCCGGCCCGATCCTGTCCATCCAGTTCGGCCGCAGTGGCAACAGTTCCGAAACCATTGGCGTAATGGATGTTTTGGATACGCACCTGCCCGATGCCGACCGTTTGCAGATCACCTGCAATGCAGACAGCGCCCTGGCCACGCGTATCGGACCGGGACCGGGCCAGACCCGGACCCTGATCCTACCGGCGGAAACCCATGATCGTGGCTTTGCCATGACATCCAGCTTCACAACAATGTATCTGGGAATGCTGGCCTGTCTTGAGCCAGGATTCGACGCAGCGGCAACCCTGCCGGCACTCGCCGATTCAGCAGCCGCCGTCCTTCCCGGATTGTGGGAAATGGATGCACCCCGGCCGGAACGGGCCATCTTTCTTGGCTCTGGCGAACTGACGTCCATTGCCCGCGAATCAGCCCTAAAGGTCTTGGAACTGACCGCCGGGCAGACAATAACCCAATGGGACAGCACCTTGGGGTTCCGGCATGGCCCGAAGGCAGCCGTCAACGATCAGACAGCGATCTTCGTGATGATTCACCCTGACCAGCAAACCGCCCGCTATGACCTTGATCTGGTACAGGAGATCCGCGACCAGTTCCCCGGCCTCCCTGTCACCACCATCGGTGGCAGAGAGTGTAACATCGCATTGAACCTGACCGGTACCCAAGGAGATCCGGCACTGTTCATCCTCGTTGCACAGGTTCTGGCACATCGCTGGTCGGAAGCCCTGGGTTTGCCGGTGGACGATCCGTTTGCCGGACGCAATCTGACACGTGTTGTCTCGGGCGTGAAACTTTACGGATGGCAGGTATGAATTGTGGTGCCATTGACCTGGGTGGCACGAAGATCGAGGCACGTCTGTTCGACGAACAGATGGTAACGCGCGGAACGCACCGCATCCCCACTCCCCACGACAATTTCGATGAATTCATCGACGCCCTTGCCGGACAGGTCCGCTGGCTGGAGAGGCAGGCAGATGATCCGGCACTGCCGGTTGCGGTTTCTCTTGCCGGTATCATCGACCCGAGGACAGGGGTTGCCACGGCATCAAATGTACCTTCATCGGGACACAGTGTATCCAGGGCCCTGACAGCCCGAACCGGCCGCCCCCTACCCCTTGTCAATGATTGCATGGCGTTTGCATATTCAGAAGCACATGGCGGGGCTGCTGATGGTGCGGACACCGTTCTGGGGATCATATTGGGAACCGGGGTCGGGGCCGGACTGGTTGTCAATGGTGAGCTGCCGCCCCGGCATGCCGGATTGGCGGTCGAGATCGGCCATCTGGGCATGCCTGTCCGCGCCCTGTCACGCCATAACCTTCCAATCTGGCACTGCGGATGCGGGCGTGATGCATGTATAGAAAACTATGTCTCGGGAACCGGCCTGCAAAGGCTGGCCGAATGGTCCGGACTGACCAACACGGACCCTGCCTGCATCGCCAGGGATGCCGCACATGACGCAACGGCTGCGCGGGTGATGGAGATCTGGGCCGATCTGGCAGGTGAAATGCTTTATGCCGCCCAGATCATGCTGGACCCTGAAATCATCGTTCTGGGTGGTGGCCTGTCCAATATCACCGGTCTTTCACAACGGCTGGACCAAGCATTGGCGCAGTTGCGTCTAGGGGGATCCCGCCCACCACAAATCCGCCGCGCCATGCATGGTGACAGCGCGGGCGCACGCGGCGCCGCATTGATGGCAAAGGCAGGCAAGATATGACCGGGCACGGACAGGTCGTCATCCCCTTTCCGTCGCTTCACCTGACGGAGATATCATGCTGATCGCAGCCGACCGGATCTGGCAGGATGGAATCCTGCATCATGGCCGGGCCATCGAAACCGACGGCCGGACCATTACCACAATCCGCCCCCTAAATGGCGATCAGCCGGATCTGAGCGTTGATCTGCTGATGCCCGGCTGTACCGACTTGCAGGTCAATGGCGGTGGTGGCGTCCTGTTCAACGCCAATCCGACCCCGGAAGGGATTCTTGCGATTTCCCAAGCTCACCGCAAGCTGGGAACCGTCTCGATCCTGCCCACCCTGATCACCGATACGCCCGAGATCATGGATGCCGCAGCCGAGGCCGTGATGGCCATCATGTCACAGTCATCAGGTCATGGCATTGCCGGTATCCATCTGGAAGGCCCCCACCTGGCCCCGGCACGGCGTGGCACACATGACCCCCGCTTCATCCGCCCCCTGGATGAGCGGACGATACGGGTACTGGAACGGTTGCGCCAGGCCGAAGTGCCGGTATTGCTGACACTCGCCCCTGAACTGGCCGATCCCGGATTGTTGCAACAGGCAGCGGCCATGGGTGTCGTTCTGTCAGCCGGGCACAGCACAGCTACCGCAGCAGAGGCCCGGCAAGCCATGGAAAACGGTATCAGCATGTATACCCACCTCTATAATGCCATGCCCCAGATGACATCACGCGATCCCGGCATGATTGCCGCAGCAATCCTGTCTGATGCATGGTGCGGGCTGATCACCGACGGCATCCATGTCAGCCCGGAAATGTTGCTGGTGGCCATGAATGCCCGTCCTCATGCTGACCGGTGTTTCATCGTATCGGATGCAATGCCGACAGTTGGCGGTCCTGATCATTTCAGGCTTTACGGGATGGACATTCAGGTGCGTGACGGTGCCCTGGTCAACCCCGAAGGTTCTCTGGCAGGCGCACATATCGACATGGTCGGGTCCCTGCGCAAGCTGGTGGAACTGACCGGCACCATGCCTGAGTGCGCCATAGCAATGGTGACAGATATACCACGCCGTGCCATGGGGCTGAAACCGCTCGATATCGTGCCGGGCACCGCTCTGGCTGATCTGATCGTTCTGAATAACCGGCTTGAGCTGACAGGAGTGCTTGATGGACTTGTGGCTTGAACAGTCCTGGTTTCCTGATGGTGCCCAAGGATTTGAAGATAATGGCGGCTTTCGGTTCCGGATACATAATCCGGGCCAGGACACCATCAGGCCGCTTGCCTTCTGCTATTCCTCAGCGACCCGAATTCCGGTGGGCGTATCTGTCGATGGCGTACGTATCAGTCAGTGCTTCGGCAACCACCATCGCCTGGAAAATGCCGGCAATATCGACATCTCCCCCGGCGGATTCTGGCAGATCGACATCCACGCCCTCAGCCATAAACCTACAAACCGCAGTCAGGGGGTCATGGCGGCATGGCTGGAAGATCAGGATGGCACACCAATCAGACTGGAGCCGGGCGATCTGCAAGGTCCGGAAGACCAGATCACCACCCCTTCGGCCGAACCTGCCATAACAACGGCCACGGCTCCACCAATCGCATTGCTGCCATGGCCACGCATGATGGACCTGCAGGAAACCGGACCCGCCACTGCCCTGCGCCCTGGCGAAGGAATGGACATGGCGGAAATGGCCTCTGTCATTTCCCTGCATCGCCGACTGTTTCCACTGGCTCCCGGTTTACTGAACCCGACCTCCGGGCGCCCTGTCGATACCCGGCCGAATAACAGGATCCAGCCCGGGGGCTTTATGCTGGACTTTCACCCTGATCGTATCATCCTGTCTCATTCAACCATTCAGGGGTTACGCCACGGATTGATAGCCCTGGCCCAGATCATACATGCCGCACAAACCGACAGCCGGTTCAGCGTTCCCTTGCGTGGACAGGTTCAGGACGCCCCACATTTCGGCTGGCGTGGCCTGCATCTTGACGTATCCCGCAACTTCCGCCCCATAGATCAGGTTCGCCGGGTTATCGACATCATGGCATGGCACCGGATGAACCGCTTTCACTGGCATCTGACCGATGATGAGGGCTGGCGGATCGAAATTCCCGCCCTGCCCCAACTGACCAGAATCGGCAGCCATCGCGGCAGCGGCACACAACTGCCCCCCCAATATGCTGACGGGCCACAGGGGCAAAGCGGCCATTACAGCGTTACTGAGGCCCGTGCCCTCATCGCGCATGCCACAGCGTTCGGGATCGACATCATTCCCGAGATCGACATGCCCGGCCACATGACCGCCCTTCTGACTGCACTGCCGCATCTGGCCGATCCGGATGAGACTGGCGACAGCTACCGTTCCATTCAGGGCTATCCCAACAACGCGCTCAACCCCGCCATTCCGGCAGTCTATGACACTGTCGAAACCATTCTGGACGCCATATGCAAGATATTTCCATCCCGCATCATCCATCTCGGCGGGGATGAGATCGATGCCAATTCCTGGCGTCAGAGCCCGGCGGCAGTGGCCCTTGCCAAGGCTGAGGGCTTCGGGCCGGACGACACCACCCACAACCTTCAGGCCCTGTTCATGCGCCGTATCCAGAAGATGCTGACAAGTCGGGGGCGGATCATGGGGGGATGGGATGAATGCGCAGATGGGGGCGGTGTCAATCCCACCCAGGCGTTACTGTTCGCATGGCGCTCACCCGAAAAGACGGCCGAGTTGATGAAACTTGGTTATGACGTGATCGCCACTCCCGGTCAGGCATATTACCTTGATATGGTACATGGCGACGGCTGGGACAGCCTTGGCGCATCATGGGCGGGAACAGCACCGGCCAGAAAGACCTATGAGTTCTCGCCCACAGACGGGCTACCAAAAGATGCTCCGGGGCAGCTTGTCGGAGTGCAGGCCGGTATATGGTCAGAATACCTCGACAGTGTGACACGCTGGAACCATATGGTCTTCCCGCGCTTGTCTGCTGTCGCTGAAACCGGCTGGAGTATGCCGGAAAACCGTAACTGGAGCCGGTTCCGCGCCCTGGCCCCGTTGATGCCGAAATTATAGGAGATACCAGAATGAGGGTAGCAATCGGCGGGCTGCATACCGAATGTTCCAGCTATTCCCCTCTTTGGCAGCAGTGGTCCGACTTTACCCGGACCGAAGGGGCTGCCCTGCTTGAGATGGCAGGTGTGAACGATAGCTGGCAGGGCATCACGGCCTTACCCATCTTTCATGACCGTGCAATCCCCGGCGGACCTGTCGAACCCGAAGTCTTTGCCCGTCAGCGCAAGGAGTTCCTGCAACGCCTGCAGGCAGCAATGCCATTGGATGGTGTCTTGCTGATCATGCACGGGGCTTATTTCGTTCCCGGCACAGATGATCCCGAAGGCACGTTTCTGACCGATATCCGCAACCTTGTCGGCCCTGATGCGATCATTTCATCGGCATGGGACCTGCATGGCCAGATTACCGATTGTATCATAAGCCAGATTGATGCCTTTGCCGCCTTTCGGACAGCCCCACATATAGATCAGCCCCAGACATACGAACGGGCAGCACGGATGTTACTGGATCCCCTGCGTGGCGGGCCACGCCCACAAGTCGTTCGCCAGCCCATACCACTGCTTGTTTCAGGCGAGATGTCATCAACCTTCGCAGAGCCCTGCCACAGCCTGTATGCCTCACTTTCCAAATATGATAACCAACCCGGCATTCTCGATGCCAACCTGATGATCGGCTATGTCTGGGCAGACAGCCCCCGCGCCACGGCAGCCGCCGTGGTAACCTGTACCGATGCCCGTTCAGGCCATATCATCGCCCACCAGATCGCAGACAATTATCATGCCGTCAGACACCAGCTTCTGCCTGATATGGAAAGTGGTCCACTTCCGGATATGCTGGCACGCCTCGATAGCCCTGCCATCCTGGCCGACAGTGGCGACAATCCCACTGCGGGCGGTGTAGGCGACCGCGCCGATGTTCTGGCCGGATTGCTCAGCCATGGCTGGGCAAACAACAGCCTGACGCAGGAAGCGCATCATGTCATCATCGCCGGAATCACAGCCCCACAAGCCGTTAATGCCATTCGTCGCGGGGAAGCCGAACTGACCATCGGCGGTCTGCTTGGCGGCGGTGGCCCAACCCTGCAGCTAACACCAGATCAGACACGGATCATTGGGGAGGATGCCGTTGTTACCCTTGGCAATATTGTACTGGTACTGACATCCCGACGCCGCCCCTTTCACAAGCTTGACGATTTCCGTGCATTGGATCTGGATATCGGCAAGGCTGATTTGCTAGTCGTGAAATCAGGCTACCTTTCGCCTGAATTACGGGAACTACCGCGCCGACAACTGATGGTGCTGACCGATGGGGCCGTTTCACAGGATCTGGAGAACCTGCCAAACCTGCACCGGCCACGTCCGACCTGGCCATTCCAGAAGGAATGACCCTGCCCGAAAGTAAAGACCACCGGCTGAGCCGGAGGCATCATCTGGCGGAATGTAATTCCAGATACTGCATGATGATGTCGTCGGTGGCATTGCCCGATGTAGTCGAGAAATATAACCTAACGATTTAATTTTGATTCCATTTTTTACAGGAGAAGAGTTCATCGACGGACAGTCCGGTTCGTCGTCTGATGGCCTTTGCCTGCGCCCGGATCGGTTTGATCTTGTTGAGATCGGGGCTGTAGGGCGGGAGGTATTCGAGAGTGTGTCCGGCACCGGCAATCAGTTTTTCGGTATCAGACCGTTTGTGAAAGCTTGCGTTGTCAAGAACCAGCACCGCATCGGGTGGCAGCTTCGGCAGCA
>JBKEAB010000192.1:0-31073 GCA_047971845.1 Paracoccus sp. (in: a-proteobacteria)
CGCGGACATCAGCGCGCCCACACTCGCTGGCCAGCAGCGATTTTTTTATATGAGAAGCCGGCGGCATTCAGCAGCCGCGAGATCGAGGACTGATGCGCCTGATGCCCGTGGGTCGCCGCCAGCGCCGCAGCCATCTCCCGCAGGGTGATGTCGGGCCCGTCGCCCGGACCCTCTGGTCAAGCTTGATCACAAAGCTCGCGCTGACACCGAAGCGGATGGCTGCATCCCGCCGGGTATGCCCAGCCTCGATATGCCGCTGCACCCTGTCTCTCAGATCGGAAGAATACGCTTTGCCCATGTGATCCACCTCCAATCATGGTGAATCACAAATTCGACCGTACGGGAATCCTCGGATTCCCGTTTCGTGCAAAACGCTCTAAGGTATTTTTCTGCCAAAGCTGGTGCGCCCCAACATCTTCACGTCCTCTTGCCAGCCCCCATCATGCACGCGACAAGACCTGATGGATACTTTTACCTCACATATGTCTCGTGCACTTGACGAAGCCCGTGCCGCCGCACACCGTGGCGAAGTTCCGGTAGGGGCTGTCATCACCAATCCGGCAGGCCGGATCATTGCCAGTGCCGGCAATCGTACGCGGGAACGGCATGATCCGACAGCACATGCCGAAATCGAGGTTATCCGCGCAGCCTGTGCAGCTGCCCACAGTGAACGTCTGCCAGGTTATCGGCTTTGGGTCACGCTGGAACCCTGCCCGATGTGCGCTGCAGCCATTTCCGCAGCACGCATTGCAACGCTTTATTATGGAGCCGACGATCCGCGCATGGGTGGGATACGCCATGGAGCACGGGTTTTTGAACATCCCCAATGCCATCACCGCCCCGAGATCCATGATGGAATCGCGGCAGAGGAATCGCGTATATTGCTGCGTGATTTCTTTGTCACCCGGCGTTAGCCGCTTTTCACAGGAAACTTTGCGGGTCAATATCAACGGAAAGCCGCATGTTGACAGGCAACTTTACCGGCGCAAGCCAGTCAGAAATTGCCTTCTGAATTGCAACCTGTCTGGACGCACGGATCAGCATACGCATCCGGTGCCTGCTGCGAATACGCGCAATCGGGGCAGGAGCCGGGCCATAGAGCTCCGCCCCTGCATCCCGGATCGGGGCGGAATTTATTGCCAGATACCGCGCAAAATCCGACAGAATGGCAAGATCGGGATGGGACATGATCACCCCCGCAAGCCGCCCGAATGGCGGCATTCCGGCGGCTTGCCGCATCGCCGCCTCGGCATCCCAGAACCCTTCGTCATTCCCCCCAAGGATAGCTCTAATCACTGCATGGTCAGGCTGGTGGGTCTGCAGCATTGCCAATCCGGGCCTTTCGCCGGACTGACGGCCGGCACGCCCCGCAACTTGCCGCATCAGTTGAAAACTGCGCTCAGCCGCGCGCAGATCGGCACCTTGCAGCCCCAGATCTGCATCAATCACCCCGACAAGTGTCAGGCGCGGAAAATTATGCCCTTTTGCAACCAGTTGCGTGCCGATAATGATATCCGTATCACCACCTGAGATCGCCGCAATGGTTTCCTTCAGCGCCCGGGCCGTGCCAAACAGATCCGATGACAGGACAGTCATCCTTGCATCGGGAAAGCGGGCAGCAACCTCTTCTGCCAGCCGTTCGACACCCGGACCAACAGGGGCCAGCTTACCTTCGGCACCGCAAGAGGGACACTCGGTCGGGATAGGTCTGGATTCTCCGCATTGGTGACATACCAGCCGGTTCTGGAAGCGATGCTCAACCATTCGTGCATCACATTGCTGACATCCGACCTGTTCACCACAGGCACGACAAACCGTCACCGGAGCATAGCCGCGCCGGTTCAGAAACAGCAGCGATTGCTCCCCCCGCGCCATCCGCGCCTCAACCACTTTTGCAAGCGTGGGCGAAATCCATTTACCACCAGGCATCTCTTCGTTCCGAAGATCTATCGTCATCATATCAGGAAGCTCCGCCTCACCATAGCGCGATCTCAGATCCAGGCGCGTGTATTTTCCACTGGCGGCATTAACCCAGCTTTCCAGGCTCGGCGTTGCCGAGGCAAGAACCACATGCGCAGATGCAAGCGAAGCACGCAGAACCGCCATATCGCGGGCTGAATAATAAACCGTATCTTCCTGCTTGTAGGAAGAATCATGTTCCTCATCGACAACGATCAGACCCAGGTCGCGGAACGGCAGGAACAATGCTGATCTAGCCCCGACAATCAACCCGACTTCACCCCGCCCCGTCATATGCCAGAGCCGCCGCCGTTCGCCACGTGACATGCCGGAATGCCATTCGCCAGGCCGGGCACCAAAACGGGTCTCGACCCGGTCCAGAAACTCTGCCGAAAGCGCGATTTCCGGCAACAGGACCAACGCCTGACGGCCGGCACGCAAGCAGGAGGCAACGGCCTCAAGATAAACCTCGGTCTTGCCTGAACCGGTAACACCGCGCAGCAATGTCGTACCATAACGTTCCGTACCAACAGCCTTGCACAATGCTCCGGCAGCTTCAGCCTGATCAGGGGCCAGAAACTTGCCCGGCAAATCCGGATCCAGCCTCGGATATGGCACATCTTTGGGTGCAGCAATCTCGATCAGTGTGCCAGCCGTGACCAGCCCCCTGACAACATTCGTGCCGACACCAGCCATTTGCGCCAGTTCAGAGGCCGAGAACCCCGGCCCACCATGGTCATCAATGACCTGCAGAACAGATTTCCGGGCTTCGGTCATCCGTGAAGGTTCCGCCCCGGCCCGCAAGACAATACGGCGTTCGGCCGGTGGTTTATCCAGATCGGGCACACGCATTGCCATCCGCAACATCAGCGGCAACGGGGTCAGCGTATATTCCGCAGCACGTACCAGAAAGTTGCGCAGCTCTTCCGACATCGGCTCGGCATCAACAGAGCGGATAACCGGCCGCAGCCTTGCATGATCAAACCGTCCCTCACCCGCCCCCCAGACAATCCCCATGACCCGACGCGGACCCAGCGGGCAGATGACGATCTGGCCATCCTGAACGCCATCTTCGGGCGAAAGATAATCCAGCATCCCGACCGGTTCCGTAGTCAGAACCCCGATACGCTGGCCTTGCGGATGGAAGGTCACATTCTGTCCGTTCAAAGGTGGCGAAGGCCCGCAGACTGACGCGGGTCGCGACGAAAAACAAGCACCCCCGCTTCCTGCCCGCCGCTCAATGCGCTATCACTCAGGCGAACGCAGTTAAGGAGAGCGCCATGAAGTTCTTTGTCGATACCGCCGATGTCGATGCCATTCGTGAACTGAACGATCTGGGCATGGTTGATGGCGTAACCACCAACCCGTCACTGATCCTGAAATCAGGCCGCAACATTGAAGAGGTCACACGCGAGATCTGCGAAATGGTCGATGGCCCTGTTTCAGCCGAAGTCGTCGCGAAAAAGGCTGACGACATGATCCGTGAAGGCAAAATCCTGGCAAAAATCGCCGGAAACATTGCCGTCAAGGTCCCGCTGACCTGGGACGGGCTGAAAGCCTGCCGTGCCCTTTCCGATGAAAGTCATATGGTCAATGTTACGCTGTGCTTTTCACCGGCACAGGCCATTCTGGCCGCCAAGGCCGGGGCAACATTCATCAGCCCGTTCATTGGCCGGCTGGACGATATCCATCTGGATGGCATGGACCTGATTGCCGATATTCGTGATATCTACGACAATTACGGATATGAAACACAGATCCTTGCTGCATCAATCCGCTCGGTGAACCACATTATCGAAGCCGGCAAGATCGGTGCCGATGTCATCACGGCCCCTCCTGCCGTAATCAAGTCGATGGCTACGCATCCGCTGACCGACAAGGGACTGGCACAGTTCGATGCCGACTGGGCCAAGACCGGCCAGAAGATCGGCAAATGAGCGATCAGGCGCTGAC
The DNA here is from genome assembly GCA_047971845.1 of Paracoccus sp. (in: a-proteobacteria). Taxonomy (GTDB): domain Bacteria; phylum Pseudomonadota; class Alphaproteobacteria; order Rhodobacterales; family Rhodobacteraceae; genus Paracoccus. The sequence goes on from JBKEAB010000192.1 coordinate 3,913, forward strand.
CCCCGAACAGCGGCAGGCTCTGCTGGATGATCCTTCCGCAATCCTGATGGATCGTGATCTCATGCGTGCCATCGTTGGCGCACATGAAGATGGGGTTGGCGCCAATGTCATAGATATACGCGGACGCGCCATGACAGCCCTTGAGGCACGGCTCGACCGGTTGGAAACCGCACATGAAACCGTGATTTCCGCTGCCTATGAAAACCAGTCGGGGATGAATACCGTTCACCGTGCAGTCCTGTCCCTGCTTGAACCAGCGGATTTCGATGGCTTCCTAGACAACCTTCAGGGCAATCTCGCCGACATTCTGCGCGTCGACACCCTGGTGCTGATCATGGAAACCGCAACCAAGGAAGGGACACCCGAACTGGGCGGCCCCCTGACCATGGTGCCGCCCGGCACGGTAGCAAAATGCATTGCCGGCGGCCGGCGCGGCCAGTCATCGGGTGAGGTCATCCTGCGCCGTATCGTGGCGGCCACAACCGGCCTTCACGGCGGGCCTGCTGCATCGGAGGCGCTGATCCCGCTTGATCTCGGCCCCGACCGGATGCCGGCAATGCTGCTTATGGGATCGGATGAGCCAGGCCGGTTCAGTGCGGCACAGGGAACCGACTTGCTGCGCTTTTTCGGACAGGCCTTCCGTCTGACCCTGCTCCGCTGGCTGAACGAATGAACCAGCCACTCGCGCTGACGCCCGCCATGGCGGATGCGGTCGCGCAATGGCTGAATGGTGAGGTTGCCACACGCGATCGCTCACCCCATACGATTACCGCCTATCGGGATGATACGATAACCTTCCTGTCATTCCTGGGCGGCTATCACGGGCAGGGAGCAACGGCAAAATCACTGGCGGCACTGAAACAGTCAGACATGCGGGCCTTTATGGCTGACGAACGCAACCGCGGACTGTCAGCCCGGTCACTGGCCCGACGGCTATCCGCAATTCGCAGTTTCCTCCGCTGGATTTCCGATAGGGAGGGCTATGACCTGTCTGTGGCATTATCGACACGCGGACCCAAATACCAGCGTTCCCTGCCCCGCCCCCTGGCTCCGGATCAAGCGCGGGAATTACTGGATTATGCCAGCCATCATCATCCGAAGCCCTGGATAGCCGCACGTGATACTGCCGTTCTGACACTGCTTTACGGCTGCGGGCTGCGCATATCCGAGGCACTGTCACTGACCGGTGCCGACTGGCCATTGAGGGAAGCTCTGACCATCCGTGGCAAAGGGGGACGTGAACGCATGGTTCCGGTCCTGCCGGTCGCACAAACGGCCATAGCCGAATACCTGCACCTGTGTCCTTGGCCAATGAACCCGGACAGCGCATTGTTCCGGGGCGCCCGCGGTGGTCCCTTGCGGGCAAATGTACTGGCGGGAGCGATGGCACAGATGCGCCAGTCACTTGGTTTGCCACCGACGGCAACCCCTCATGCGATGCGCCATTCCTTTGCCACACACCTGCTGTCTGCCGGTGGGGACCTGCGCACTATTCAGGAACTTCTGGGGCACGCCAGCCTGTCAACGACACAGGTCTATACCGGTGTGGACAATGCGCATCTGATGGACGTCTACCGCAAAGCTCATCCACGGCGATAGCGGACCCTGCGATGGCAGAGCACATCCCCATCCCTGCCATCATATTCCTTATTTTCAGATATCAATCATCATGCTCTTCATTGATATGACTGGCCATATCGGTCAGCATATCGCTGACATGATTATCGGATACCTGATAGAAGACCTGCCGTGACCTGCGCTCTCCTCTGACCAGCCGCGCACCGCGCAACAAGCGCAGATGATGGCTGACCAGTGTCTGAGACGAGCTCAGGCTATCGGCAATATCACCAACTGATCGGGCTTCGTTCAGACAGTGAAACAGGATCCTCAACCGGGTCGGATCACCCAGCAGACGGAAGGTCTCGGCAAGGATCGTAATATCCTGATGATTTGGTGCAGATGTCGTCATCAGGCAGTTCCCAGCTCACTACCTGTTGTCACAGCATGATCCGCACAGTCATGACCATGGCTGTGATCATGCCGGGACCCGGATGATTGCAGCATATTGCACCGTTCACCCTTGTCATCCCAATCGATGCCAACAGTCACATGCCCAATTTCGAAACGCTGTTCCATCTGTTCCTCGACAGCACGCACGACATCCCGGATCTCAACCCCATCTTTCGGACAGATATGAAGTGTAGCCAGAATACGGCCGGATGTGATTGACCAGACATGAATATGACTGACGGAATCCAGCCCCGGCACCGTTTCAAGCAGATGGCGTTCAATTTTTTCTGGAGTTGCTCCATCCGGAGCCCCTTCCAGCAGGATATTCAGGGCATTGCGCAAAAGTGCCCAAGCACTGCGCAAGACCAACATGGATACGACAACCGACAGGATGGGATCAATCGGCGTCCAGCCCGTGTAGTAAATGATGATTGCCGCTGCGACAGCCCCTACAGATCCCAGCAGGTCCCCCAGAACATGCAATGCCGCCCCCTTGATATTGACGTGATCCTTGTCACCACGGGTCAGAATCCAGAAGACCAGAACATTGACCAGAAGACCGGCAACCGCGACCCCCAGCATCGGCCCGGCCAGCACTGCCTGAGGTGTCTGGAAACGTTCCCAAGCCTCATACAGAATCCACAGAACAATAGCAAAAAGCGTCACGGCATTTAAAAGCCCGGCAACGACCTCAAACCGAGCATAGCCAAATGTCCGGCGAGAATCCGCAGCACGGCGCCCAAGCCGAAAGGCAAAATAAGCCAGGACCAGGGCAAGGGCATCGGTCATCATATGCCCGGCATCGGCTAGAAGTGCCAGAGAGCCTGAAAGCAGCCCTCCGATGACCTCCACCACCATGAAGCCGGCAATCAGGAAGAACGACAGCAGGACCTTGCGTTCATTGTCACTGGTAACGGCAGAAACATGTGAATGATCGTGACCGTCATGATCATGATGTGCATGTGACATTATTCGCCTCTGCTTATTGATATAGGTAATATGAATATATATTCATATAATACATGTCAACAAGCTGTTCAGAAAGCCATACATCATCAAAAGAAGGGAAGATTTCCTTCATGCTGAACATCCAGTTCATGAATGTATCTCAGGTATGGAGCGCACGGAACGCGGGGTACCGCCTCTTACTCACCAAAATTTTGTGTAATCCAACCGTTGATCCGCGTGGCGACAGGGGCTGTCTGTCCCGGTGAAAGAATATCACCGGCAAGGACATGCGCGATGGGATCGGCACCCGGTCCCATCGCGACCGGTGCCCGAACGACTTTTCCGCCCCAACCATTGAGCACACGCTGTGTTGCCACCGAACTGACCACCTGATCATCTTCCGACCATAAGGCCAAAACCGGTTGATCAGCTTCGGTATAATCGCCATTTGCCGCTTCAGCGACAAGCGCGGTCATCGGCAAAATAGCCGTCAACGGATAGCAATATGTCCAGTAAACCCGGTTGCGTTTACTGGATGCATCAAAGCAGCGCTCCCGCCCGCCAAGCATAGGCAACCAACGCCGGGCCAGCGGTTGCCGCGCCAGAAAGACCCAGCGGTTCCGCAACCCGAAATTCGGTGATATCAGCACCACGCCATCAATGGACTTTCCCAATTCAGGATCACGCGCTGCCATAGCAGCCATCGTTCCCCCGGTCGAACTGCCGATAACCACCACTTTTTCGCCGATCCGCTTACCGATGGCGACAGCTTCGGTCACATCACCCGCCCAATCCTCGACCCGCGCAGCATCCAGCGATTCTCCGTCCAGCCCATGCCCGCTCAGCCGTGCAAAATACAGGTTAGCCCCGCGCCATGCCGCAATCAGATCCGGCACCGGACGTATTTCCTGAGATGTTGCTGCAAATCCATGCAGATAGACAATTGCAACTGGTGTCTTCGCCCCCGGCCGGCCGGCCCAGACAATGCGCCGGGACACTTCGGGACGAATACCTGCCTCATCCTGATACAACCAAGCATCAAGGTCTTTGGGCAGCTCACTGATTTCCGGGGGATTAAAATCTCCGGGTTCCCGGGGCCCGAAAATCCAGATCAGCATAATCAGCCCGGCCAGCACGGTCAGTGAAATCAGTATTGCTGGCCTGAAAGTAATATTACGCTTTGGAGAAGCTGTTTGATCCGCAGGTACTGCCGCCTTCCTTGGGGTAGAACGCCCCTTGCTGACAGGCTTGCGCACAGCCTTCTTACCCTGCTGCGCTGCAGACGTCTTTTTTGCTGCCTTGGATTTAGCCACGAAGGACCTCTGCTATTGCCGTTTCAATCAACGACAGGCAGTCCGGCGATGAGAAACGGTGATCTGCCCCCTTGACCAGCACCAGCCGTAAATCGGGGCTTTCGGCATGATCCATCAGGCGCAGGGCCCAATCCATTGGAACATCCACATCTGCAGTTCCTTGCAAGAGCCGTACCGGGAACGGCAAATGCAACGGAGTATCCAGTACCAGATGGTTCCGCCCATCCTCAATCAACCGCAGTGTTATGACATAGGGACTGTCGTCATAATCAGACGGCAGCTCAATCCTGCCATCGCGCAGCAAGGTCTCACGCTGGCTGACATCCGCCATAGCCCAAAATCCATTTTCGGTAAAATCCGGAGCAGCAGCAACCCCGACCAGTCCGGCGACACGTTCCGGCATTGCCCGTGCGACCAGAAGCGAAACCCATCCGCCCATCGAAGAACCAACCAGAATTTGCGGTCCATCCGTCAGCGACGTGATTACGGCCAATGCGTCTGCGACCCAATCCCCGATTGTACCGTCCTCAAACACACCGGCCGATTCGCCATGACCCGAGTAATCAAAACGCAGGAAGGACCTGCCCGCCTGTTTTGCCCATCCGGCCAGATATTCAGCCTTGGACCCGCGCATATCAGATTTAAATCCGCCAAGAAACACGACACCGGGCCCTTGTCCCGGTTGGCATTCGTAAGCAATACGGCGACCTTGCGATGTTTCCAGATAATCGGTCATCAGCGTTCCGTCAGTTTCAGTTCAATCCTGCGATTCCTCGCACGGTCTTCCGGCGTTTTCTCGGCCACGACCGGTCGCGTATCGGCAAATCCCGTCGGTGCCAGCCGATCAGCCGGAAACCCTAATTCGTCTACTATAAAGCGTACGACCGCAAGAGCTCGCGCCTGACTGAGCTCCCAATTGTCACGATAACGCCCATTCCCCGACAGCGGAACGGAATCGGTATGACCATCAACACGGATCACCCAATCAATTTCCGGCGGGATAGTTGCGGAAATTTCTTCAAGCATTTCAGTAACACGCGCCACACTTGCACGCCCCTCTGAGGACAGGGCGGCCTCTCCCTGAGCAAACAGCACCTCGGACTGGAAGACAAAACGGTCCCCAACCACTTCGATACCCTCTCGCCCTTGCAGAATTTCGCTTAACCGGCCAAAAAATTCCGACCGGTAACGGGCCAGATCAGCAGCTTCCCGTTCCAGCCGTTTGCGCTCGGCCTCTTCAAGTGAAAGACGCCGGCGTTGCTCTTCCGATGCCTGAAGAAGCGCCGCATTCAGTTGGGTCCCCAGATCTTCCAGCTGCAGTTCGGCATCAGCCTTGCCTGTTTCGGTCACATCCAGAGCCTGCTGGACAGATGCAAGCTGCGCATTCAGCAGAGCAATTTGCTCATTCAACAAGGCAACCCGCCGCTGCGCCTCAGATGATATCTTTTCTTCACCCGCCAGCTTTTCCCGCGCAATGGCCAGTAATGCCGATTGCTGTTCAGCCGTATCCGTTCTTTCGGCATCCAGATCACGTCGCGCAGCTTCAGCAGCAGCCAGAAGAGTCAGGGTTTCCTCAGCCTGTTCACGACTTTCCTCAAGCGAAAGCGTCATGGCTGTTAATTCTGCCTCAGATGATTTCAGCTTTTTACGCAGAGCTTCAGCGGCAGCTGCTTCGGTCAGACGCGCAGCCTCAGCCTCGGACAGGTTGGCTTCGGCTTCGGTATTGCTGAGCTCAAGGTCACGGACCATGGCTTCCAGCGCCTCGCGTCGTGCAGCAGCCAGCCGCGCCTCTTCGGCCCGAGCATCAATTTCACTGCGTGCCGAAACCAGATCCTGTTCTGCAGTTTCTGCCCGTTGTACCTCGGTATCCCGGGCGGCAACCAATGCCGCAACCTGAGATTCAAAATCACCGATCCTGTCACGCGCACGCACCAGATCAGCCATCACTGACGCACGTTCTCTTTGTGTAACTGACAGCGTGCCGGTCAACCCGGCAACCTTATCGTTCAGCTGATCCAACTGGCTTTCCTGCTGATCAACGCGGTCACGCAAAACAGTCTGCACGATCATGAAGATTGTGATGACAAAGGTCAGGACCATCAGCAAAGCTGTCATCGCATCGACAAACCCCGGCCATATTGTGGCCGAAAAGCGGTTCACGCCCCTGCCCCGCGATAACGGCATCAGGGCTGCCCCAGACCGCGCAGGGCCTCAGTCAGTTCGACAATCTCCCGCCTCAGATCATCAGTCGAAAGATGGCGGGTTGCGGCCGTTTCCTCGACCAGCCGCCCCATGGCATCATCAATAGATCGCAGATGCATCCGCGCCTCATCCCGGTCAGACCCGGCTTCAAGGGAACGGATCAGGCGCTCCTGCCCCTCGGCAAGGCTGGTCAGGGCACCTGCGACATCATCCAGCCCCACCGGCCGCTGTTCGACAGCATCGGCCAACCGTGCCTGTCCTTCATTCATCCGGTTCATGGCCTGCGCAACACCATCCATCCGGGCAAGGCCATCTCGGGAATCCTCTGCCAGAACCTGACCCAGATTCTCAACATTGCGTGCCATCAGCAGGACACGTTCATCAATTCCGGCAACCTCCCGTTCGCGTATTTCATCGCGCTCGGCATAAAAATCCTGCAAATCCGCCATCTGTCCGCCAACCTGACTGAACAGCCCCAGAATGGCAGCCTGATCCAGCTGTTCACCATCATCACCGGACATGCCCAGCCGGGTAAAACCTGACAGCCATTCCTCCAGTTCGCGGTAAAAGCGGTTTTGCCCATGAGTCGCAAACAATTCCAGCAACCCTACGACCAACGATCCCGCCAGCCCCAGAAGAGACGATGAAAAGGCCGTTGCCATTCCACCAAGCTGTGCTTCAAGCCCGCTCATCAGCTTGTCGAATACTTCGATCCCGGTTTCCCCTTCCTGGGGTGCAAGGGCTCGGATGGTATCGACAACCGCCGGAACTGTTGTTGCAAGCCCGTAAAACGTTCCCAACAGACCAAGGAAAATCAATAAATTGGACAAATATCGCGTAATGTCACGCGCTTCATCAATCCGGGTGGCAACAGAATCGAGGATCGAACGCGCCGATCCGGTCGAAATCGCCCCCCCGGCTGAGCCACGCACCCCCAGCAAGGCAGCAAGCGGAGCCAGCAGCCGGGGGGTATGATCTTCCCCCGCACCCATTGCCGCAACATTCCGTTCCACCGCATTGCGGCGCCGCTCGGCAAAGCGCTCAATCCAGCTGGCCGACTGAACAAGCTGTGCAACCTGCCAGAAGCAGGCCAGCACCCCGATGACGAACACCCCGAGGATCAATCCGTTCAGCCATGGGTTGGCAGCAAAAATAGGCAATATCCGCCCATAGGCGAACCAGCCTCCCGTTCCGACCAGTCCAAGCACGATCAGCATCATCGTGACCTGACGTACCGGTTGGCCAAACTGTGGCTGGCTGACCTGACGGCCCCGGTTGCGTGCAGCGCTCAACCGCCGGACCGGGCGTGAACCTGATGGTTGCCGACCATCTTCCTGCCCCCTGTTTTCCAGGTCTTGTTCCGTTGGCACAGACTGATCCACATGTTCGGTCCGGGACTGACCGGTCAGTTGATCTACACCTGAATCCGGCGTGGTTTCGGAAGGCGTTTCGGATGACATCCCATTTTCCCCAGATGGACCAGATCAAGCAGGGCGGAGTTTATCAGCACCTTTCCGGGTGCCAAGCGTTCATTCATGATTTCTCAGCTACACAAGTGGCGTACCTTGTCCGCAAGCGCTTCCATCTCCGGATCACTCATCCCCAGTTCAGCAAGATGCGCAACGGTATTATACAGATAATCACGATTTGGCCCGCGCTGCCCCATGGCACCAGAAATCATCTGTGCCTGTGCATCTGGCACCAGCTTTCCAGCATATTGTTCATGATCACGCCGCATGACATAGGCAATGGCCTGTACGATCCGGCCATCTGCCAACCGCACCGGCAATACCGCTTCACGATAAGCATTCGTAACCAGTTCACGGGCACGCACAGCTGTAATAATATCAGGCCAGCATTCATCGGCAATCCGCAGCGCCACCCCCATACAACATCCATCGCCGTCCTCATCCAGCCCCAGTACCAGACCGGGCTTTTCCGGTGTTCCACGATAATGTGTTGAAAGCAGGCAAAAGCTGCGCTGAAACCCTTCCAGAGCCGCAACGGAACGTTCGGCAACCTCAAAACCCGGATCCCACATCAAGGATCCATATGCGAATAACCAGTGCTCACTCTTCATTCATGCCCCTTTTCTCAGCCAGCATTCTAGGCTTACATGTTCCGGGTTCAAGTACGCTCAACCATAGGAAGAACCATATGAAGAAACTGCTAATATGGCTGGCCGGTATCGTACTGATCCTTGGTGCGCTCTGGTACTGGGCCGAAACATGGCTGAGCAATCGCACCCGTGAAGCTATCGCCGCAAACGATCAACTTAGAATTGCAAGCATAGTTCCACTACGCAACCCAACCCGTATCGGACTCCACATGGAGGCTCTTGATACCGGCGACGACAAGAATGGGCTGAGCGCACAGGATCTTGATATATATGTACCGGTTTACCAGCCCAACGCCCTGACCATCAACCTGCCCCGGCACATGACCATCCACCAGAGTGGTGCCCTGCATGAACTGAATATGGATAAAGGGATCCTGCGTGCATCATTCTCACCATCCCCTGCACTGACCTTGCACCGGGTCCGTCTGGAAATGCGCAATTTTGGCATTGACGGGGTTACCCCACTGTTTGAGTCAGCCGATGCAAAGGCAAAGCTGATCCATATGGGCGTGGCCGCCCCTGACGGATCCGCAGCGGCATATGCCATTGACCTGAACATGAACAGGCTGGCTGCCGGAACGTTGAAGGACCGGATAAACATTGTCGGCCTTGCCCAGATCTGGCTCAGTTCCATTCCGGGCAAGGCTGTTCTGGACGGTCAGGTTCCACCACCCCATCTGACCGGAATACAGACATCGGGGATAGACTTCCGGATGGGTGGAATGCATGCCCGGCTGATCAGCAGGATCACGGCCGATGAGAACGGTTTCGCAGAAGGTGAAGCCGCCCTCTACACGGATGATGCCCGGGCATTTATTGATGCAGCAATTGAGGCTGGGCTGATCCCGCAACGGGCTGCAATGATGGTCGGAGCATTGCTGAAGAACCTGTCGGACACACGGATCGCCAGTGATAACGGACAGACAGACAACGACAGGGGCGCATCCAGAACCCACTCAGACAAGGCCGGGACAGCCAAAACCGAAACCAACAGCGTGGATGACGTTGTATCCCTGCCCCCTGCCGGTCCCGGTCAGGTCCGGCTGCCGATCATTTTGAAGGATGGCAAGATCCGGCTAGGTCCAATCCCGCTTGGCCCCGCACCCCGGCTGGTTCCTGCACAGGCGACAGGTTAACCCCACATCCCCACAGGTCACACCCAGACATTACCGGGCTGCAAAAGCAGTCCGGTAATGTCTGGGCAATCAGGATCAATGCGCCTCAGCCCAGTTATCCCCGGCGCCCGCATCAACGACCAGCGGCACCGAAAGCTTCACTGCAGGTTCCGCGGCACCTTCCATGACTTTGCGTGCAACACCGATCAGATCATCGGCGGCACTGTCCTCGACCTCGATAATCAGTTCATCATGGACCTGTAACAGCATCGTGGCAGGCAGATGAAGGATGGCGTCAGGCATACGAATCATGGCACGGCGGATGATATCGGCTGCAGCACCCTGAATTGGCGCATTGATCGCCGCCCGTCGCGCCCCCCCTGCCGCCGGACCCTTGGTATTAATCCCCGGAGTCGCGATACGGCGTCCGAAGATGGTTCGTACGAAGCCATCCCGTTTGGCATTTTCCACCGTCCCGTCCATATAGGCACGGATTTCGGGAAAGCGTTCGAAATAAGTATCAATGAATGCCTGTGCTTCGGCCCGGGGAATGCGCAGGTTACGCGACAGGCCAAATCCGGAAATGCCATAGATGACACCGAAATTGATTGCTTTGGCCCGCCGCCGGACCTCTGCCGGCATGTCTTCGACAGGCACCCCGAACATCTGGCTTGCCGTCATTGCATGAATATCGATTCCATCCCGGAAGGCCTGCTTGAGCGCCGGGATATCGGCGACATGGGCCAGAATACGTAATTCGATCTGGCTGTAATCAAGGCTGACCAGCTTATGGCCCGGCGTCGCAATGAACGCTTCGCGGATCCGGCGCCCCTCTTCCGTCCGCACAGGGATATTCTGCAGGTTCGGATCGGTCGAGGCAAGCCGCCCGGTCTGAGCCCCGGCAATGGAATAAGACGTATGTACCCGCCCCGTATCCGGGTTCACATGGGTCTGAAGCGCATCCGTATAGGTCGATTTCAGCTTTGACATCTGCCGCCAGTCCAGAACCCGGGTCGGCAGTTCATGTCCTTCGGCAGCCAGATCCTCCAACACATCGGCACTTGTAGACCATGCCCCGGTCTTGCCTTGCTTACCGCCCGGCAACCCCATCTGATCAAACAGGATCTCTCCCAGTTGTTTTGGGGAACCGACATTGAATTTTGCACCGGCAAGGCCGTGAATGTCATCCTCAAGCCCGGCCATCTTCTGAGCAAAGACATTCGACATCCGCGACAGATGTTCCGGGTTCAGCCTGACCCCGGCCATTTCCATATCGGCCAGAACCGGAATCATGGGTCGTTCCAGCAGTTCATACGCAGTGGTAACACCCTCGGCAGGCAGCCGCGGACGCAACATCTGCCAAAGCCGCCATGTCACCTCGGCATCCTCGGCAGCATAGGGCGCAGCCCTGTCGACAGGGACCTGGTCAAAGGTAATCTGCGACTTCCCGCTTCCAATCAGATCCTTGATCGGCAGCGAAGTATGGCCCAGAACACGTTCAGCAAGCCCGTCCATACCATGGCTGAACAGATCCGATGACAGCGCGTAGGACATCAGCATCGTATCTTCCAGAGGAGCCATCCGGATGCCAAGCCGGGCAAGTATCTTCCAGTCATACTTGATGTTCTGACCAATCTTCAGGATGGCATCGTCTTCCAGAACCGGTTTCAGCCGGGCCAGCACCAATTCCGTATCAAGCTGCCCATCAATCCGCGCCCCCGATGAGAAAAGGTCCTCACCCCCAGCAACATGCCCGACCGGAATATAACAGGCCCGGCCCGGAGCCACACACAGCGATACCCCAACCAGATCAGCCGTCATCTCGTTCAGGCCGGTGGTTTCGGTATCAATGGCAACCGCTCCTGCATCACGGATAGCGGCAATCCAGTTATCCAGAGCCGCCTGCGTGGTCACCGTTTCATAAACCCCAAGATCAATTGCAGGCCAGTCAGGGCCGGCAGCAATATCGCCCGAGCCGGTATTTCCGACGGCCACCTTCTCGGGAACTGCAGGGGCTTTTACGCTGAACCTGTCGGCAACGCGGTTAGTCAGTGTACGGAATTCCATTCCGGTCAGGAAATCCAGCAGGACCTGTGGATCAGGATCCTTGACTTCAAGCGTCTCAAGACCGAAATCCAGTGGTGTTTCACAATCAAGCTGAACCAGCTGCTTCGAAATCCGGATCTGATCGACAAAATCAATCAATGTCTGGCGGCGCTTGGGCTGCTTTATTTCATCCGCGCGGCCAAGCAATGTCTCCAGATCCCCGAAATCATTGATCAGCAGGGCTGCTGTCTTGATCCCGATACCCGGAGCCCCCGGGACATTATCGACCGAATCCCCCGCAAGAGCCTGAATATCGACCACCCGATCCGGCCCAACCCCGAATTTTTCCCGTACCTCGTCAGGACCGATTTCCTTGCCCTTGATCGGATCCAGCATGACCACGCCATCACCGACCAGTTGCATCAGATCCTTGTCCGAACTGATAATAGACGCCCGCCCTCCTGCCGCACGCGCCTGACAGGCAAGTGTGGCAATAATGTCGTCGGCTTCAAAATTTTCCAGCTCGATACAGGGAATACTGAATGCCCGTGTCGCTTCGCGTGTCAGCGGAAACTGTGGTACAAGATCTTCCGGCGCAGGCGGACGGTTGGCCTTGTATTCTGGGTAGATATCGCTGCGAAAAGTCTTGCCGCTGTGGTCGAAAATCACCGCAACATGAGTCGGCGCATCAGCACCTCTTGCATCCTGCACATATTTCCACAGCATATTGCAGAACCCGGCAACTGCGCCGACAGGCAACCCGTCTGACTTGCGGGTCAGCGGTGGTAATGCATGATAGGCCCGGAAAATGAAGGCCGACCCGTCAATCAGATGGAGGTGGTGACCCTTGCCAAAGGCGTCGGACATGCGCGGCTCCTTTCGTCCTGCATGTTCTGCCATAGCCATGCGGCAGGGCAAAACCCGTTATTGTCAGTGGTCGTTATGCGCGTGTTCACGGTCAATGACGAAACGCTTGTCACAATAAGCGCAATCAACATAACCGGTGAATGGCGAGATCGCCATCCAGACCCGCGGATGCCCGAGGCCCCGCGTCTCATCGCCTGAGCAGGCTATCTTCCAACGGGTCACCACCTCAGTTTCCAGTGGCGGATGCGCATCCGGTGCATCCTGACCGGTGGAGAGCAGGTTTTCGGGCAGTTCGAATTGATTTTCCGTCATGGCGGGCCTTCTTGCCGGATGAGACAGGATGGGGTCTGAAACCCACATAACCGACGACGGAACCGCTATCAAGAACCGCTCCTGTCCTATGCAACGGGCCAATACGACAAACTTTACCCACGCCATTAAAATTTCCAACCTGCGCAAGACCTATCGCGCCGCCAGCCACACCCTGACCTATCAGATTTGAGCGGTGACACATAGTTTGATGCATTTCGGCCAGATCAGGTCGATATTGTCGCCTGCAGCATTTGCGCAGGCGGCAATTATTAAATGAAATCAACATAGAAAATATGGCGTTGTATGCTGTCCGTTGTCAGGTTTTTTCAGACATCTTTGATCGTTTCGTAACGGAGTCTCTGGTTCGGTTACTGTTCAAGCTCAGACTACTGCTGCCTAGTGCTGCAACCGGCGTTTTCGTATTGTCTGTTTCCTGATCTTCTCTCTCGTTTTCAGGACCTTTGTGCTGTGTCCGTGGTAGACGTTAGCGGTCGTCAGGCAGGAAGCAGTTTTCCGGCAGAACCCGGTTCTTTAGGGTCTGATGCCAGCGCTCAATCATGCCTTGGGTCTGGGGATGATGTGGCGCACCGCGCACGTGATCCATGCCTTTGCCCTCAAGAGATACTCGGCCAGATCGGCGGCGACGTATGACGAGCCATAGTACCTCGTGAATAAGCGCTTGTTTGAGGTTATGGCCGCGTGCGCAGCCCTCAAATAGCGCAGCAGGTGGCCATAACCGGGTTGCAGATCTCAAACCACAAATCTGTCTGGTAGGCGCTGACGTCAGACAATCATGGCGTAGCTAGGAAATCCTGAACGGATAGGCTGCGACACGCCTCTAAGGAACCCGGTGCCGCCATGCACAGTTTCAGCAAAGGGAACACTCTTTGCCGAGATAAAGGAGACACTTATGAAATGGCACCATGTCACCGATAACTGGCCCGCCTTCTATGAAGCCATCATGGACAAGTGGCCCGATGCCGAAGAGGCTGATCTAGATGAGATCGACGGCGATCAGCGTGCCTTCTTGCGCTACATCGCCAAGCTGGAAGGACTTGAGCCGGAAGAGGCACGGGAAGAGGTCCGGGAATGGTTGTCAGGGGAAATCCCGTCAGATGTCGTCATGGACGAGGGTCACGACAATATCTCAATCCACAACTCGGCCAAATATGTTGGCGAAGGCGAAGATGAATACGACGATGACGCCCGCTTCGGTGACGATCCCCGTAGTGATTCTGACGACTGAGGATCAGGGCAGGACCGCAGACACCCTGACCAAATGGTTGTCCCAAGACAGGTTATGATGGGCGATCAGGGACAGCCCTTCCGTATCGGCTGCCCAGATCGCTCCGCTTCCATCAGTCAGAGCAAATCTGTCAGTATCCAACGCTGCCGCACCACAGATATCGGCGCGTGACATGGTAGCCAGATGCCTGCCCTGCCCGTCATGGATCATGACAACCCCACCTCGCGGCGATGTAATTGCAACCTTTCCGTCAGCTGTGGCCGCAACGGATCCGGCATAGCCCTTCATTGCAAATCCATCTGCCTCACCGGGTGGATGAACAGAAAGCGGATCATTTCCTTTTGCCATTCCCAGAAGTGGCACCTGATCAGCCATATCACCTTGCCATTGCATAGCAAAGGCAATGCCATCCGACAAAAGTGCCAGATGCCGAATGGAGTTCTGTGCAAGATCAGGCGGCAGTTCCCGACGAGACAACAGCACACCACCCGGATCAAGGACCACCAGATTGGGTTCCATCCGGTCGAGATTAAGCGGTGTTCTATCTTCCGGATCGGTCTGGATACCTCCGTTGGCGACAACCACATTTCCATCCGGAAGCAACCTCACTTCATGCGGGCCGAGACCATGACTATCCCATTCATCCAGTCGCACATAACCGGCACTGACATCCCAGACTCCGATCCGGCCAGCTGAACCTTCGGCCACGACTTCCGATGTATAAAGGCGTGTTCCATCCCCCGAAAAGACACCGTGTCCATTAAACTGCCGCCCCATTGGTGGCGTCAGGTGACGCGTTATCGCCCCGTCACGGCAATCAATAACCAATCCAAATGTACCCGGCCGGCGAGCAAAAGCTACAACCTCTGCCCGAAAGGGATGAGCTGCCGCCGCATGCCCCCGATCAGGCAACGGAACAGTAAAGGTAAGCGTCCCTGCCACATCAATACCATGCAGAACATACCTGCCATCAGGAAGCCGGGCGGCAGCCACCCAATTCGGTGAACCCACGGCCGCCCAGCCACGTACCGGCAGAATTGCAGCAGCAGCCAACCCCTTCAGAAGCGTGCGTCGGTCCGTCATCAGTCCCCATCCCGGGAGTTGAACCCAACCCCAATGCCAAGAGCCTGACCAATTTCAGCTTCAGCAGCCAATTTTGCATCCTGCACCGCATATTGCAGTACCATGATTTTTTCACGCCCCCGTGGATCAGCGGCTCCCGCAAAGACCGGGTCATCCAGCTTCTCAGCCATGGTGATCGCCCGTACAAGGGCATCCCCGGTCTTTTCCGCATCCGGGTATAACGCCAATGCATACCTACGCAGCGCATGCAACGACAGGGCCACATTCCGCAGGCTGCGATCGGAAGCACGGCTTTCTGCCAGTTCCGGCCGGGGCTTTCCCTTATCACCCAAAGGTCGGCCAAGGCGGGTATCGGCAATATGCTCAAGCCCGGTTATCAGTTGTGTATAGATTGCCTGCCGAGCCTCATCACCAGTCAGATACATCGTATTTCCTGGTTCCCCGGCACTCAGCAAAATTTCTGAAAACCGAGGCCATTCATCACGTATTTCTCCAGTCATACGTGCCAGATCGGCAGTCGTCGCCTGACGCAGAAGACATAAGACATCTTCATCGCCGTTGATCATCGGTTCATAGATCAGTCGTTCAAGTCCGGAAAGACCACGTGCTGCAACCGACAGTTTTGCGAATGCATCCGGGTTACTGATAACGTCCGAATTCCCCTTGACCAACCCTTGCTGAGTTCGCTGACCAGAGGATTTTGGATCTGGCCAGAAAGCCATCGCCAATGCCCGCCCATTTTCCTCAACTGGTCCAAGCCTGAAGTAGTCAATCCCCGCCCAACTGTCCCAGGCAGTCTGATATGCTTTCTGCAAGGCACCGGCCGAGCAATCGGCCTGAGCCGCCAGATTCAGTACAGCCATCGTTGCAGCCAGATCAGCATAGGCAGGTTGAACAACATCACGCGATACATTGACCACATCCGACCATGCTGTCGTGACAGACCAAATCATGGCCGAACTTATCCATAAAATTCGCATCATATCGTATACGACTTTCCGCCTGTCCGAAGCAGACGCTTTTCAAGCAAGCCACAGGTCACAACAAATCACAACATGGCCTGCACGTATCAGATGATGCCATATTCCAACCAAACAAGCAACTGAATACATTAGCAAAAAAACTTAATTATCTAGCCGAGTTCCACGCTACACGACACCCCGGCTTTTGGCTTTCTGGACGGGCATTTTCATCCATGGCCGCATTGCGCATCCTGGATCATACTGCAATCGGTTTCGCAGGGCGTCGAAGCCGATGCGGAACCATGATTTGGCGGCGTATCCGTAGGCCTTGCGGGGCTGTTTCATCCGCCCGATGACAGCGGCGCCAACCTTCGAACTCCAGGCCATGGCGACGATCGCCATCAGCAAGGTCAGTTTCCGGGGGCTGGTGATGCGGGTGTCCTCAAGGTTCAGCCCGCGCGTTTTCGCATCGCCAAACAAGCACTCGATGCTCCAGCTTCTACGATAGGCGGTGAGCGCGTGATGGGCATCCTGGCTGGCGGCGACAATCAGCAACTCGCCGCCCCTGGTGATCACTGTCATGTTTGCCTTCAGGCGGATGGTGAAGGGGATGTTGTTTTCCTTGAGAAATCTCAGCGATTTGCCGCCAATGAACTCGTGGTCAGCCAGCAGCATCTTCACCGATCCGGCGCCGAAAACTGCCAGATATCGCCTCATCAGTGCGATGCGCGTGGCGGTCGACGAATTGCCCGACCCATCCATCAGGCTCCACATCAGCGGCATGCGATGGCGGCGCGTGACGGGGGCCGGCACGAGGACGTTCACATGTTTTGAGTCGACCTGCCAGTTGCTCTGATCGCGGCACAAAAGCCACGGCCCGCGCACCCCCAGCAGCGCCACGATCAGCCCCGCCGCCCAATTGTCGTCCGGACTGACATGCTGGAAAAACCGTTGCAGACGCCGATAGGTCGAGGCGATTTTCACCGGTGATCCGCGCTCGCTGGCGATGGGGCTCAGTTTCACCGTCCGCGCGCCGATCATACCCGTGATCAGCAGCGCCAGCGTCTCCAGACGGCTCTTGCTCAGGTCAATATGCGGCGATAGTTCCCCAATGAGGGCCGTGTTGAGTTTCGTGGCCATCCGGCGATCCTGTTTGCAATGCAGAATCCGCCAGAAAACCACCTCTCCCCGCCTTCAGCCACCCCTGGTCGTGTAGCGTGGACGATGGGTCAGGAAGACCATGACATGCCCCAAGCCAAGAAGGCCCACCTATATCATCGGCGGACCCGGCTTGTTTAGGACCCAGTACCTCAATCGTCTGACAAGACGTCCTCTTCTCCACCTGCAGCTTCGAATTCCAAACCATGGCTTGCCCGGATCTTGTCTTCAATTTCGACGGCCAGTCCCTGATTGTCACGCAAGAACTGCTTGGCATTTTCGCGTCCCTGCCCAATCCTCTCATCACCATAGGAATACCAGGCACCCGATTTTTCTACTACACCTGCCTTGACGCCAAGGTCAATCAACTCACCCATCTTGGAGATACCCTCCCCATACATGATATCGAACTCGACCTGACGGAAAGGCGGGGCAACCTTATTTTTGACAACCTTGACCCGTGTCGTATTTCCGACAACTTCATCACGATCTTTTATGGAACCGGTTCTGCGAATATCCAGCCGCACCGAAGCATAAAACTTCAGCGCATTCCCCCCTGAGGTCGTTTCCGGGCTGCCAAACATCACACCAATTTTCATACGAATTTGGTTAATAAAAACAACCATACAATTACTACGCCCGATACTTGCGGTCAGTTTGCGCATCGCCTGACTCATCAGGCGGGCCTGTGCCCCAACCTGAGTATCTCCCATATCTCCCTCAATTTCCGATTTAGGTGTCAGTGCAGCCACCGAATCGACCACAACCATGCTGACGGCCCCGGAACGCACCAGCGTATCAACGATTTCAAGCGCCTGCTCTCCTGTATCCGGCTGTGAAATCAACAGCTCATCAAGGTTAACCCCCAACTTGCGGGCATAGTGCGGATCCAGTGCATGTTCGGCATCAACAAAGGCGCATACACCGCCTTTTTTCTGTTCTTCCGCAATGCAATGCAGAGTCAGGGTCGTCTTTCCTGAACTTTCCGGACCGTAAACCTCGATAATACGACCCTTCGGCAAACCGCCGATCCCAAGCGCAATGTCCAACCCCAGGGAACCAGTTGACGTTGCTTCAATCTCGGCAACAGGATTATCCGCGCCGAGTTTCATGATCGACCCCTTGCCGAACTGACGTTCAATCTGCGCAAGAGCACTGTCCAAAGCTTTTTGCTTGTCCGCCGATCTCTTATCCATGTTTACGTCGCTCATCCTGCCAAAACTCCTTGCCCTTATCTCAGAACAGAGAGCGCTTCTCAATCAGCGCATCAGTATGTTCCTCTAATGTTCTCATTATTCAAATGCTACGCCAATGGCAAGCATTGCCGTCATATGCATAGCAGCCAACCATTAACCGAAGGTTTACAGGGATAAGGCTGCACCGTAAGCCATGTTCCGGAACATTGCAGGAATCGTATCATGTTGATTTTTTGGGAACAGCGGCTGGTTTTTCTGGCGACGCCAAAGGCTGGCTCAACCGCCATCGAGGTCGCACTGGAGCCATTGGCAAGCCTGGCCGTCCAGCACCCCCCGGAAATGAAACATACCAATGCAACCCGGTTTCAGCGTCATATCCATCCTTGGCTGCAAGAAATGACCGCCGACAGTTTTACTACAGCCGCGCTGATGCGCGAACCTGTCGACTGGCTGCGCAGCTGGTATCGCTTTCACTTGCGTGACACTTCCGATGACCATGATCCCGACCAGACAAGCGGGTTTGAGGGTTTCGTGCAACGCTATCTTGAACAACCGGAATCCGTCACACAAGGCATAGGTACGCAATTCGCCTTTCTGACAAGCGTCGGTAAACCGATTGACCGCATCTTCCATTACGAAAAAATTGAAACATTTACCAGTTTTCTGGATGAGTGGCTGGATTGCGAAATCAACCTGCCGCGAATCAACGTCCCTCCATCGGCAGATGTCTCACTATCTGACGAGACCGAGGTCCGGCTGCGCAATATGCTGCATGCCGACTTTGCCCTTTACAGGGCAGTTTGCTAGGCTGCTGTTTCCAGCTTGCTGCCGACCGTTTCCAGCAGGCTCGACAGTGAAAAGGGCTTTTGCAGAAAGGCTGCACCTTCAATCAGGTTACGGCCATCCTCAAACACGTCTTCTGTATAACCGGACATGAAGATCACCTGTGTATCAGGCCGATCCCTGAGAGCCCGGCGTACCCAGCTCAGCCCATCCATTCCGGGCATTACAACGTCTGACACGAACAGATCGACCTTCAGCCGGTCATCTGCCAGCAATGACAATGCCTCTTCACCAGAGGCAGCTTCAATAACCTGATAGCCGCGCAATTTCAGTGCCCGGCTTGCAAAGGCACGAACCGGGGCCTCATCCTCAACCAGCAGGACACGCTGATCAACCGGAGCAGACATGGCAACATGGGTAGTAGCTTGCGATAGTTCTGATTTAGCCAGGTTTTCAACACTGAGGTAAACCGGCAGGTAAATGGTGAAAACCGTTCCTTCCCCCGGTGTACTGTCACAAAGAATATAACCACCGGTCTGTTTGATGATGCCATATGCCGTGGACAACCCCAGCCCGGTTCCTTCACCCACACGCTTTGTCGTGAAGAAAGGCTCAAATATCTTGCCCAATATATCCGGCGTAATGCCGCAGCCCTGATCCGCCACCGTCACACGGGCATAACGTCCCGGCGGCACAGAAAACCGCCCATGCAATTCAGGTTTCAGAAGGCCGACATTTTGCGTGACGATATCAATCCGTCCACCTTCCGGCATAGCATCACGGGCATTCACCACAAGGTTCATGAGGACCTGTTCGATCTTGCCGCGATCGGCACGCACCGGATCCAGCTTGGGGTCATGGCGTAAATCCAGCGTGATCTTTTCCCCGACTAGCCGGTTCAGCAGATGCGACAGATCGGCAAGCGTATCACGCAGGTCCAGTTGCTGCGGCTTGAGGGTCTGCTTGCGCGAAAACGCCAACAGGTGGCTGACCAGGCTGGCAGCCCGATTGGCATTCTGGCTGATCTGATCAAGATCGGCATAATCGGGATCACCCTTGTCGTGACGTAGCATCAAGAGATCACAATGACCACTGATTGCCGTAAGTAAATTATTGAAATCATGTGCGATTCCACCAGCCAACTGCCCAATAGCCTGCATTTTCTGACTCTGGACAAACTGATCTTCCAGCGTTTTCAGCGCACGCGCATCCGATAATACCGCAATCAAGCCATCTGCCTGATCATCTTCAACATGAAGGGATACCTGAACAAAGCGATCCTGACCCGCACATCGGGCACGCAGCACTTCTGGCGACATCATCGAACACGCCCTCATCGCTTCAGCCAGCCAATCATCAAAAGACCGTCCAAGACCATCAAGAAGCCTGGAGATATGCCGCCCGGTAGCACCATCCCCGCAATAGGGCCTGGCTGCACGGTTAACATGAAGAACTGTCCCATCCCGGGACAACCGCAGGATCGCAATCGGCAGACGGTCATAATCCATGGTATCAGGAGCGGATTCTACATCCTGCATGCTGGCCTTCAGGGACAGATGCAGGACTCCGCTACCAATGCGTTCCATCAGAAAAGAACGGCCATCAGGCAGGTTCTGACCGGAACTGCCATGCCGCATAGCACAGGACAGAAGGCGGCTCATATCGCCTTCAACATCAGCAAGCAGCCCCGAAAACAGCTGGGTAACCGGTCGTCCGACATAATCCCCGAACTGATCCAGAGCGGGTTCTGACTGAGCCAATACGAAACCATCAGCACCCATTGCCCATTCAGCATCCTGAGCCTGTTCCAGGACCGGCATCAATAATGATAACTGGCGGCGCTGTGCGTATCCAGCCCGCACCATCTGCACGGCAATGCTGCCCCCCAGCAAATACCAGCCAAACACGGCCATAGTCGTCCATAATGACAAAACGGTCCCTGGATTGGGCCGGAGTCCCTTCACACTCAGCCATATTTCCCCCACCAATACCGGCAGAACCAGAAATGGAACCCACAGCCCCGCATGCCGGGGAACCCGATGCACCACCTTCACCATCAGAATCGTCCCCTGCCATCCATGACCGAGCCATAGCTGCATGGCCTTAAAAAAAAGTTAATAAGCGCCATTTCGTCGTAGGACAGACAGGAAAAAGCCATCCGAGGCCACAAGCGGGTTCCACCCATGCCGGCTTTCTTCAGAAAAATCGGGATGCATGCGCAGAAAATCATCAACCTGGCCACCATTCTCTGCATCAAGCAGGGAGCAGGTCATATAGGCGATGCGTCCACCACCCTTTACCAGCGGCGCAATATCCTGCAAAATCTGCTTTTGTACTACAATCAAATGATCAAGACCCTTGCGGGTCAGCCGCCATTTTGCATCCGGTGTCCGACGCCATGTTCCCGAACCCGAACAAGGCACATCTGCAACAACAAGATCATAGACGGAACCAAGCTCCGCCGGAGGAGACAACGCAATACGGACACCACCACGACGGGCGCGCTCCGGCAGATTACGCATCCGGGACGGGGCCGCATCATGAGCTAGAATCCGCAGGTCCTCACACGAGGCAAGCGCAAGAGCCTTGCCGCCACCACCTGCACAATAATCCAGAACCCAATCACCTCTGGCCAATGGCAGGGCGGCACATGCCAGCTGGGGCGACAGGTCCTGCAGTTCGACAAGCCCATTCTGGTAAGCCTGCGACCCAGACACCTTGCGCTCTCCCCCCACAATCTGCAGCGCCAGTGGCGCATCTCCACGCTGACGGGTTTCAATTCCGTCATGCAGCAAGCTGTGCCGCGCCTCATCCAAAGACCCCCGGCGCGGATTCACCCGCAACCAGACCGGTGCACGGCTTTGCATGGCTCTGGCAATATCCAAAGCCTGCGGACCAAGCGAGGTTTGCCAGTCCGGCCATATCCAGCCGGGCAAATCATGCATGTTTTGCACATCGGCCAAGGGCAAACCAGCCGCAGCCTCGGTATTGGTCAAAACAGCAGGGGCATGACCTACGCCCGTGAAAACCTGACCTGGATCACCTCCAACAGCCCGGATCAAGCCCAACATCAGACTACGACCACCTACACCACCACCAATGGCAGCAAGGCTGTTACGGCGGCGAAGAACTTCGAATACCATGTCGCGTATGGCTGCACGATCACCGGATCCGGCAAAGCGGCTTGCCCGTGCCCAGCCAATCAGCGCAGGTTCGGCCGGCTGGCCCGCCAGAACCTGATCAAGTATCCCAATGGCCGCAGCGACACGGGCAGCTGGCGTCATGTCATACCTCGCCCGAAGGTGCCACATTGATGCCAATATGGCGCGTCATCCAACGTCCCAGCCGGACCTGCCCGCCATGGATTACCGAAAACAATGCCGGCACAAACAGCAGTGACAACAGCGTCGACAGCAATAGCCCACCGATCACGGCAATTGCCATGGGGGAACGGAACTCTCCTCCGGCACCGGTCCCGATGGCCGACGGGATCATTCCAGCAATCATCGCAATCGTTGTCATCACGATAGGCCGGGCTCGTTTGTGAACCGCATCCAGCAATGCTTCACGCTTCGGTACACCTTCAGACATGGCGGATAATGCAAATTCGACCAACATGATCGCGTTTTTGGTTACAATTCCCATCAGCATTAAAAACCCGATAATCACCGGCAGGCTCATCGCAAAACCTGACAGATACAGGGCAAAGATCGCACCACCAATGGCCAGCGGCAATGAAAGCAGGATGGAAACCGGGGTGATGAAGCTGTGAAACAACAGCACCAGAACGACAAAAACCAACATGATCCCGGCTGCCATCGCTGTTCCGAATGCCGTAAAGATATCGTTCATGATCTCGACATCACCCGAAGCCTGTATTTCGGTCCCCGGCGGCAATTCAATATTCTCCTGCAATACGATGATGCGGGCCTGCGCCTCACCAAGGCGCATATCACCCGCAAGGTTTGCGGATACCGTTGTCCGGTAACGTCGGTCATATCGTCCGATCTCGCTGGCCCCTGCATCAAGCCCAACATCCGCTACGGCTTCCAGGGGGATCAGCCCGGCAGTACTGGGCACACGCAGATTGCGGATCTGATCCATATCCTCACGCGCAGCCCGGTTCAGGCGTACCATAATCGGGACCTGGCTTTCACCAGTATTGAACTTGGCCAAATTGGCTTCGATATCACCAATGGTTGCAATACGCAGGGTCGTGGCCAGATCAACCGAAGTAATACCAAGCTGCGCAGCCAGATCAGACTTGGGTGTTACGGTAACCTCCGGACGGCGCAAGTTGGCCGCAGAAGTCACCCCTTCAAGGCCGTCAAGATTCCTCATCCCATCAGCAAGACGTTGTGCGGCAACGGCGGTCGCATCTTCACTATCACCCAGCACACTGATCAGAACATCGCTCTCGCCATTCTCATTCTGAAAGCTCAGGCGCAGATCCGGGATTTCCGCAAATACCAGCTTGACCTCTTCTTCCAGGTCAAACTGGCTGCGCTGGCGATCCTCCTTGGCACCATAATCGATCGAAATCTTGGCGGAATTCACATCGGCATCCCCACCCTCGACAAAAACCGATCTGACTTCGGCAAAGGGCTCCAGTACACTCATCAGACGTCGGGCAGCATTTTCAGTATCGGCAATGGTGGAACCAGGGGGCAGCTCCACCGTTACAGTTGTCCAGCCGATATCGGTTGGTGGCATGAATTCCGTCGGCAATAATGTCGCGGAATAAATCGAACCGGCGAAAACCAGCACACCTGCAAGCAATGTCCTGCCCCGGTGAAGTAATGTCCAACCGGAAACCCGCATCAGACTTCTCATGATCACACCATCACCGGGGAGATCATGCCGGGCATCCTTCAGAAAATACGCCGCCATCATTGGCGTGATAATCCGTGCAACCAACAGCGAGAACAGAACTGATACGGCAACAGTCAAACCAAATTGCTTGAAATACTGACCGGCAATGCCCGACATGAAACTGACAGGTGCAAAAACCGCAACAATCGAGAAACTGATCGCGATGACGGTTGTGCCGATCTCGGTCGCCGCCTCTTCTGACGCCTGATAGGCAGGCACCCCCATATTGATATGCCGGACAATATTTTCGATTTCCACAATAGCATCATCGACCAGTATCCCCGTGACCAACGTAATTCCCAGAAGGCTGATCGAATTCATCGTGAAACCCAAAAGATCCATCACGAAAAAAGTCGGAATGATCGACAGTGGCAGGGCCACGGCTGCAATCAGCGTTGCCCGCCAGTTACGCAGGAACAAAAATACCACGATAATTGCCAGAGCAGCCCCTTCATACAGGGTTTCCATAGCCTGATGAAAATTTGCTTTGGTATAGACCGTCATATCCGTAATCAGGTGGATCTCGATTGAGGGATAACGCTCCCGGATTTCAACCAGCTTCTCCTTGGCACCTTCTGCCGCCACCAGATCAGATTCACCGCTGGCCCGGAATACGCCAAAGGCTACAACGGGGTTGCCGTCATACAGTGCAAAGCTGCGCTCTTCAGAAGCTCCATCAATGACCTCGCCCAACTGGTCCAGCCTGATCGTCGCCCCGTTGGTGATACGGATCGGCGTTGCCGCAAGCTGTTCCAGTGTATCGGCAGCCCCAAGGGTACGGATTGCAAATTCGGTCCCGGCCAGATCACCACGACCACCCCCAAGGTCAATATTACGTGCCCGCAGCTGATCAGATATACCAGCTGCCGTCAGGTCATGCGCAAGCAAACGGTCAGGATCCAGTTCAACCTTGATTTCACGATCCGCCCCCCCCAGCCGGCTGACCTTGCCAACCCCACTAACCGCCGCCAGCTCACGGACAACGATATCGTCAACAAAGGATGACAATTGCGCAATCGTGCGGTAATCATCCCGCACAGCATAGGTCAGGATCGGCATTCCCGTAATGTCCAGCCTGCGGACCACAGGTTCGGTAATCCCATCCGGAAGATCGCCCCTGACCCCGGAAACGGCGTCCTTGATATCATTGACCGCACGATCACTATCTGTTTCCAGTTCAAACTCGACCAGAACCGAAAGGCCACCATCCTGTGCTGTAACTGACGTATGGCGGACCCCCGTCACGGACGCAATTGCATCTTCGATAGGTTGAGCAACCTGGGTAACAAGCTCCGCCGGTGCCGCACCAGGCTGACCAACCGACACCGTCACAAGTGGCAGGTCGATATTGGGGAATTCCGTAACCGCCAATGTCCGGAAACTGAACAATCCGGCAACAATCAGCACCAGAAACAACGCAATCGGCGGCACCGGATGCCTGATGGACCAGGTGGAAAGATTCATTCCACGGCCTCGTCAGATACGGGTGAAATTTGGTCACCATCCCGAAAAAATGCACCAGCACGGGAAATAACGGTTTCCCCTTCGGTCACACCAGACAGAATTTCCCGTTGCCCCTGCCAGATTGCACCAGCCAGCACCTTACGTGTTTCAATAACACCACCAGCGTCCACAACCTGAACAACATCGCCATCAGGTCCGGACAGGATAGCCGTCAGCGGCACCCCCACCCCTTCATGACGGTCAGCAATAACCCAACCCGAAGCGAAAAGTCCGGTTGTCAACGGCTTGTCAGAATCCAACACAATCCGCAGTGTTCCCAGCCTGGTTGCAGGGTCAACAGAAGCAGGCAAAAGCCGGACCCGGCCGGAAATCTCCCCCATACCGGCAACAGCAACAATGGCCGGATCATCAACATTCAACTGACCCAGTGCCGTCTCAACCACATCAGCCTGCCATTCAACCTCACCCTGCGAGACAATGGTAAACATTGGCTCGCCCCCGGTCCCGCCAAGTGCCCCGATCTGAGCACTTCGCGCCGTCACCACACCATCAACCGGCGCGACGATATCAATACGCTCCAGGTTGAGCCGTGCAATATCGGCCGCTGCATCTGCCGTCGCCCGTGCGGCATGCGCCACCGCAAGCCCGTCACGAGCCGAAGCCAAGGTCGCACGGGTCGCAGCCTCGTCCGCAACAGCCTGATCCAGTGCTGCCTGTGTCGCAGATCCCCCACGCTGCAATTGCCGGGCACGGTCCAGTGCCGACACAGTATGGGCCAGCGTCGCTTCAGCACTGTCAATCTGGCTTTGCGCCTGTCCAACCGCAGCAGAGGCCCGCTGCGCTTCAGCCTGAGCCTGTGCAAGTTGGGCCTTCAGCGTCTCATCAGACAGTCGTGCCAGTACCTGACCACGCATCACATCATCCCCGACCTCCGCCAGGATTTCCGTCACCTCAAAACCGGAAACCCGCGGATAAACCAACGCTTCCTGCCGCGCGACCAGAGATCCCGAGACAGGTATACGAACCTCAATCGGCATCATGCTGGCTGCTACCACGCTGACAGCCTGAGCTGCTTCATTTTCTCCATGGTCAGGACTCTCATCCGCAGCAATTGCCGGGCCAGATGCAATCATCAGAACAAGAAAGAAAATACGCAGCACTATGGACCACCTCTTTATTCTATTTTCTTCGGGCAGAACATCAGTGTCCGGAATATAAGCAACATTGCAACACAACCAAAAGGAATATTTTATCTCTGCCGATTAATCTGAACGGGAAACTAGGGTCAGGACTCGTTCTTGATTATAGCCAGAAGATGACGGTTGCAGCGAGGAGGATGGCGGAAAAGAAGGTCTCGGGACATCGGTCGTATCGGGTTGCAACGCGGCGCCAGTCCTTGAGGCGCCCGAACATGATCTCGATGCGATTGCGGCGTTTGTAGCGCCGTTTGTCGTATTTGACCGCC
>JBKEAB010000193.1:0-8227 GCA_047971845.1 Paracoccus sp. (in: a-proteobacteria)
CATTCTCACGCAGCAGATCGGCATCCCGTTCCGGCACCTTCGCCTCATCGGCAATCGCCCGGATCCATTTCCCGAGACTCGAAAGCCCGATCCCAGGATCAGACGCAACCTGACGCCGTGTCAGCCCGCTGGTGAGCGCGATGCGAACCGCATCCCGCTTGAATTCGTCACTGTGTATCGTTGCCATATCCAGTCTCCTTTGATGAGAGCATCGCTCTCAGAAGACCGGAACAAAACCGGGACAGGGCCAACCAGTTCGCCGCGCAGCCCCGGAACCGAAACACCGCCTATTCCCGACAGATGCGCTTCGACATGATCTGCGAGGCCAACGGGATCGAGCATCGCCTGACCAGGCCCAACCATCCGTGGACCAACGGCCAGCTCAAACGCATGAACCGGACAATCAAGGACGCGACCGTCAAACGCTTCCACGACGACAGTCACGATCAGCTTCGCAACCACCTCGCCGACCTCATGGCCGCTGACAACTTCGCACGCCGCCTCAAGACCCTCAGCGGCCTTACGCCCTACGAATACATCTGCAAGGTCTGAACTTCAGAGCCAGATGGATTTATCATCAATCCGATTAACCAGATGCCGGGACTGAACACCCTTAGGCAGGTAAGGTGCTATTGGCCTCAAGAGCGGATGGTTTTGGTCCGCCTGTAGCCCAGTCAAGTAGTTCAACCGTATGCACCACTGGCGTATCCGTACCCGATCCGATCTGAACCATGCAGCCGATATTTCCCGCAGCAATGATCTCGGGTTCCGTGGCATCCAGTGTGGCCAGCTTACGGTGTTTAAGCTGTTCTGAAAGTTCAGGCTGCAACAGGTTATAGGTCCCGGCCGAACCACAGCAAAGATGCGGGTCGGCTGGCTCAACCACGGTAAACCCTGCCTGTGTCAGCAGATCTTTCGGTACCATCTTGATCTGCTGCCCATGCTGCAATGAACAGGCTGAATGATAGGCAACACGGCCTTTGCGCGGCACAATCTCAGGCAGACCAAAACTATCGAGGAACTCCGTAATATCCCTTGCCAGGGCCGCAACCCGGTCAGCATCGGCAGCAACCGGATCATCTGCAAACAGATGACCATAATCCTTAATCGTGGTGCCACAACCAGATGTATTGATAATAATCGCATCCAGGGGATCTTCATGATCTGCAGTAATCAGTGAGGCTATTGCCGCACGGGCCGTTGCGCGGCCTTCCAGATCGCGCCCCATGTGCAGGGTCAGCGCACCACAGCAGCCAAACCCCTTCGGGATCACGACATCACATCCCGCACGACGCAAAAGGCGGATGGTGGCATCGTTAATATCCGTATTCAGTACACGCTGCGCACAACCAATCATCAGGGCCACACGACCACGACGTTTGTCCCCAAGATGCCTGAAGACCTGCGCATCATCATTACGGCTGGCAGAGGGAAGTGATGACGGGGCCATGTCCAGCATGCTCCGCAGACGCCGGTCCGGCACCAGTCGCCGCATGGGCCGTACGACACGTGCCCCCAGCAGGGACAGACGGAAACGGCGCGGATAAGGTACAATCTTCGCCAGTGTCCAGCGCAATATCCTGTCGTGCCACGGGCGACGGTAAGTCGCTTCTATATGAGCTTTACCAATTTCCAGGAGATGTGCGTAATGCACACCCGAGGGGCATGTCGACATACAGCTGAGGCAACCAAGGCAGCGGTCGATATGTGTCACGGTCCTTTTATCGGCCGGGCGACCTGTTTCCAGCATTTCCTTCATCAGATAGATCCTGCCGCGCGGGCTGTCGAGTTCATCACCACGAATGAGGAATGTCGGACAAGTTGCTGTACAGAAACCACAATGGACACAGGATCTTAAAATCCTGTTCGCCTCGGCAAGCCCCGGATTGGCAAGTTGCTCAGCAGTAAATTCAGTCTTCATGCCACTCCTCGGAACAGACCATGTGGATCAAATGCATCACGAAGACCGGCATTCAGCCGGGCCGTGACCGGATCCGGAACCGGCAGCGACATGAAGGGGGCACCTTGCACACGTTCCGCACGCCCTCCGGGTGGCAAAACCGGTTGCCAGTCAGGCGGAGCCTCCGCCCAGATCAGAGATCCCCCCCAATCCAGTGCAACCTGCTGACCCGAAGGGATCTGTGCCAGCATCTCCACGGCCTGAGATGGCCGCAGCACAATCCGCCAGAGTATTTCTCTGGCTCCGGCAGCATGGTCGCGCAACGACTGGAATCCGGTATCCCCTTCAACAACCAAAACCGCCCCGAATCCCGACAATACATCCGCCAGTGCCTTTGCCCGCAGTTCCACCGATCCGGGCAGCCCCTCAAGGCGCAGGATTGTCCTGCCATCGGGCAATCGGCCTGCCCCGGTCACATCATAAGGTCCGGTCAGGGCCGCCGTCATGGCCCTGACAGCAGCCACATCATCCAACCCATCCAGATACAGGGTTGCGCAGACGGGCGGAATCGGTGCGGTCTTCAGCGCAATTTCTGTAATTGCACCCAGCCGACCACGTGATCCTGCCAGCAGTTTGACCAGATCATAGCCTGTGACATTCTTCATCACCCGGCCACCATTCCTGACAATTTCTCCCATACCGGTCACCAGCCGCACACCCAGCATCGCATCACGACACGCCCCGGCCGATACCCGGCGCGGACCAGATACATTGGCTGCGACAATACCCCCGATCGTGGAACCGGTTCGCGGATCGGGTTCAAAGGCCAGCATCTGCCTTTCTGCGGCGAGCGTCTTGCGGATATCGGCCAGCAGAGTTCCGGCCCGGACGACCAGTGTCAGGGCCTCGGGTTCATAAAGCGTGATCCCTGACAGGCCATGCATATCAATCCGCGTACCTTGCCCTTCACCTGGCCGTAACCGTGTCGCCCCACCCATAATTGCCACTGGCCCCCGGGTATTCCGCAGCATCGCGGCCAGATCATCTTCACTGTCAGGCCGCATCATGCTGCCCCCGGCGTGAAGCGGAACTGGCAAGAGGAAAAACCTTGGCCGGATTTAACAACCAGTCAGGATCGAACACATCCTTGATGCGCATCTGCGCCTCAAGATCCGTGGCATTATATTGCGAACTCATCAGCTCTCGCTTTTCAACACCGACACCATGTTCACCGGTCAGACAACCACCGGCTTCAACGCAAAGCCGCAGGATATCAGCACCAAGGGTCTCACACCGTTCCAGATCACCTTCCCTGTTGGCATCGTAAAGGATCAGCGGATGCATGTTCCCGTCACCGGCATGAAAAACATTGGCCACACGCAAGCCGGCCTCTGCCGACAGTTCGCCAATACGACCCAAAACACAAGGAAGCTGACTGACGGGAATCGTGCCATCAAGACACATGTAATCGCTGATGACACCCATCGCCCCGAATGCCGATTTCCGACCCAGCCAGATACGACGTGATTCCTCCTCGCTGCGCGATTCCCGAAATTCCAGCGGGTCAAAGCCAGTTGCAATCTTCCGGATCAGGTTTAGCTGTTCTGCAATTTCGGGCCCGGTTCCTTCAACCTCGACAATCAGCAGCGCCTCGCAGTCCGGATATCCGGCACCACAAAAATCCTCGGTTGCATGAATGCAGGGGCGATCCATGTATTCGATGGCGACAGGCAGCACGCCCGAGCGGATAATTGCGGCCACACAGGCACCCGCCGTCTCTGAGCTGTCAAAGGCAATCAATACCGGCCGCGCACCGGCAGGCTTTGGCAGGATACGCAGAGTGGCTTCGGTCACGATACCAAGCTGACCTTCCGATCCACAGACAACCCCCAGAAGATCCGGCCCCAGCCCTTCCCCCATCGGACCACCCAGCTCAACCACACTGCCATCCATCAGCACTACGGTCACACCCAGCAGGTTATTCGTTGTCACACCATATTTCAGGCAATGTGCCCCACCTGAATTCATGGCAATGTTACCCCCAATGGCACAGGCGAGCTGAGATGACGGATCAGGCGCATAAAAAAAGCCCTGCCCGTCAACCGCACCAGTCACGGCAAGGTTGGTACGCCCCGCCTGCACCCGTATCAGTCGGTCTTCAGGACTGATTTCCAAAACCTCCACCATCCGGGACAGGCCAAGAACAACCGCATCCGCTGTCGGCATCGAACCACCCGCCAGGCTGGTTCCGGCACCGCGCGGGACAACCGGCACCCCCTCTTCCCGACAGATGCGCAACACGGCGGCCACTTCTTCGGTATTGGCCGGCAGTACGACAGCAAGCGGTGGGCAGCGATACGCGGATAACGCATCACATTCATAGGCCCGCCGTTCAGCAGGATCAGTAATCAGCGCAGCAGGATCGGACAGTACCGCAGACAGCCGGGCCGCAATCGCGCCCTGCCGTGCAATGACTGCCGCATTAGCAACCGGCATCTCCATCTCAGGACGTCACAGCTGCAACCATGTGCAAGCTCTCATCCTGCACATCGTCATATCCATCCGCCAGCTTGTGGCTGTGAATGGCTGGTCTATCTGCCGGAGATTTTCCATGGATGGTATGAGGGGCAGTCATATCGCCTCTATAATTTTCCTTGATAGTTCCGCGTCATAATTGCATTCACCGTTGCGTCTGGCAACTGTAACAGAGTCGCCCTATCAAGATGCGTGAAGTGGCGATATCAAGTGACCATGACAGTACCTGCCCATTTCTGGATCCTGAGCCCTGCCGATATTGCTGCGCTGTGCTGGCTTTTTGCCGCATGGGCCGGAATTGGATATCTGACCGAAAACCCGCCGAAACGTTATCCCTCCGTAACGACACTGACGGTTCATTACCGGCATGAATGGATGCGGCAGTTCATCACCCGGCAGCCGCGTATCTTTGACAGCGCCATTCTGCAAACCCTGCGTGAAGGGCCGACATTCTTTGCTTCGGCCTCAATGATCGCCATTGGCGGAGGGCTGGCACTGGTCGGAAATCCCGAACGACTGCGTCAGGTTGCCGGAGAGCTTGAGCTGGAATTGGGTCAGGCCCCGACCGTACTCTGGCAGGTCAAGGTCATCACCTCCCTTTTCTTTGTGGCCAATGCCCTGCTGAAATTCATCTGGTCACACCGGCTGTTCGGTTATTGTGCGATTGTCATGGCATCGGTTCCCAATGAAACAGATGACCCGCTGGTGGTTTCCCGTGCCCATCAGGCGGCAGAAATCAATGTCACTGCCGCAAAAAGCTTCAATATAGGGTTACGCAGTATTTATTTTTCCCTTGCCGCGCTTGGCTGGCTGATCGGCCCGCTGGGGCTGACCATCACCACAAGCATCGTGCTTATCCTGACCTGGCGGCGTGAATTCGCATCACATTCCCGCGCTGTCATGCTGCGTGATCTGCCGTATATAAGGACAGACTGATGCGCCGACGGGTACTCTATATTCCGGGCTATGACCCCATACCCCCCCGTCGATACCGTGAACTGTTCAAACGCGAGGGTGCCGAACAGGCCAACATATCCGGTTATGAACTGGAAACGGGTGCACGGACCGACCGTACCGGGTTCGGCTGGGGTGCCAGCACTGTCATTGAGGGCCGTAAATCCGAAGCCGAATTTGAGGTCCTCATCTGGTCGGATATCGTCTCCGGGTCCATGGGACAGTCAATCCCGGCAACCTATACCCAACTTTTCCGTACAGCATGGGTCTATATCGGATCAGGCGCATTATGGCGGTTGATGAAGCTCAGACGGGCACCGGTCATTGCGGCACTTTATCCAATTGTCGTACTGCTGGCACAAGCCCTTGTGGCCATAATGGCAGGCTGGTTCACCGGCTGGCTGGTGGCATTGATCGCAACATGGTGGGTGGGCTTGCCCGCAGCCATCATCATTTTTGGATTTGGCCTGCACCTGTGGCGCAGGATTGATGGAAAGCTGTTCGCCTATTACCTGATGCATGACTATGCCTTCACGGCACAGAATGGTGGTGCCTATCCGCCCGCGCTTGATGAACGGATCAGTCATTTCGCCGAACGGATTACCCAGGTTGCCAATAACGACTGGGATGAGGTTCTGATTGTCGGCCATTCTTCCGGGGCCTATATCGCGGTTTCCGTACTGGCACGCCTTGCCCGTGAAGGACATCTGCCGGATAAGGTTGCACTGCTGACACTGGGCCATGTCGTTCCCATGGCATCATTCCTGCCCAAAGCCGACGCATTGCGACAGGACCTGCACGATCTGGCAGCAAGCCCGCTGCCATGGATCGATGTCACGGCCCCCGGTGATGCCTGCTGTTTCGGACTTTGCGATCCGGTGGCCGTATCAAACACCGCACCCGAAAGCGGGGGCGGACCACTGATCCTGTCTGCAGCCTTCACCCGGACATTATCATCACGAAAGCAGGCAGAATTGCGCCGGCGATGGTTCAGACTGCATTTTCAGTATCTCTGTGCCTTCGATCTTCCGAAGGATTACGATTATTTCCAGATTACCGCAGGGCCACAGACACTGGCCGCGCGTTATGATGGCCGTCATCACTCACCAGGACGAATTTCCCGTCCGGTCAACCGTTGGAGCTATCCATGATTCCACCAAAGCCCGCTGCCGCCGAAGGAAAGCTTGGCGTTCTGCACTATATCCGGGCTTTCCGGCGTGATCTGCTATCAGCTTTGCCCGCCCGGCTTTATCGTGCATGGATGGCCGAATTTCGCGGCGGACCCATTCACAGCTTTGTCTGCAACGATCCCGATCTGGTCACACTGGTCCTGCGCGAGCGCACCAATGATTTTCCCAAATCCAACCGTCTGCGTGAAGGTCTGGCCCCGCTTCTTGGTCGCTCCGTCTTCGTGACAAACGGAGAGGAGTGGCAGCATCAGCGGCGGATCATCGACCCCGCATTCGAAGGTGGCCGCCTGCGCGAGATATTTCCCCATATCTGGGATGCAGCCCGTAATGCCTCGGCCCGGCTTACAAATGTACAGGAAATTGACCTGGAACCCGAAACATCACATGTCGCTGCCGATATCATCTTCCGCACATTGTTTTCTCTCCCTATTGAGGATGAAACCGCAGCACGCGTCTTTACGGCCTTTCGCGCCCATCAGGATGCCCAGCCCATCGTGAATGCCGGTGCCCTGTTGCCCTTGCCTGACTGGTTTCCACGCTTCCATTCACGCCGCACGCGTGAAACCGCCGCACATATCCGCGGACTAATCGAACGACTGGTTGCGGAACGTGCCGAGGCCATCGCGGCCGGCACTGCCCCCGACGATCTGGCAACCAAGATCATGACCACGCCAGACCCGCAGACCGGACAGACTTTCAGCCCGCCTGAAATGGTCGATCAGGTTGCCATCTTTTTTCTGGCTGGGCATGAAACCAGTGCATCCTCACTGGCCTGGGCCTTATGGCTGCTTGCAGCCAACCCTGATTGGCAGGATCGTATCGCAGCTGAGGCAAAAGCCACGATTAATTCGGAAGATCCTGAATTTTCAATTACATCAAGACTGAAGTTAAGCCGCGCAGCCTATCGTGAAGCATTGCGGTTATATCCGCCCGTCCCAATGATGGTGCGGGAAGCAGGCTGTCCGGAACGGTTCCGCGAACGCGAAGTCCCCAAAGGGGCCCAGATCATTATCTCTCCCTGGCACCTGCATCGCCATGAACGGCTTTGGGATAATCCCGACACATTTGATCCGGGCCGGTGGGAAACCGAAAACGGACGGGAATGTCAGCGTCGTGCCTATATTCCCTTCTCAGCCGGTGCACGCGTATGCCCAGGTGCCGGTTTTGCCATGCTGGAAGGGCCGCTGATCCTGTCCATGATCCTGCGTGATTACCGGCTGACACCGACTGATACGGATCCTGTTCCAGTCGCCCGTCTGACCGTCCGTGGAAAGGACGGGATCCGGGTCAGGGTTTCACCGCGCAGCTCCTGACCGGTTTCCATCGGTGACACGGGTATAAGTCCCCTCACCAGCCAGGATACCACGAAAACCGCCTGGTTCATCCAGCGAGAAAACGATGATCGGCAACTTGTTGTCGCGTGCCAGAGCAATGGCAGACGCATCCATGACGCCAAGGTTTTTCTGCAACGCCTCGTCATAGGTGACTTCATCATAGCGCTTCGCATCAGAAAACTTCATTGGGTCCTTGTTATAAACACCAACGACCTAGGTGCCCTTGAAGATCGCCAGACAGTTCATTTCGGATGCCCGCAGGGTCGCGGCCGTATACGTAGTGAAGTAAGGGTTTACCGTACCCGCCGCGAAAA
>JBKEAB010000194.1:0-1711 GCA_047971845.1 Paracoccus sp. (in: a-proteobacteria)
GTTCGCCACCGCGAATACCGTGGGGCTGGGTGACACCACTGGCCTTTATCATGGCACCCAGCAGATCAACCAGGGTCAGATGGACCGCTGGTCGCTGGTCAGCACGCTGAACTATCTGTCGCATGATGCCGAGGCCGCCATCGTGCTAGCCAAGAACCCGAACTATAACAACGAAAAGGGCCGCAAGACCATCAACCAGATGGTGACGTTGGCCGACCTGACCCGCACCGCCTTCATGCAGGGCGACCTGTCCACCGTCATGTCGCCCCGCACGGTGATCAGTTGGGCTCAGAACGCCCGCATTTTCGACAATGTGGGTTATGCTTTCCGCCTGACCTTCCTGAATAAATGCGACGAGTTGGAACGCCAGACCGTGGCCGAGTTCTATCAACGCCTGTTCGACGAGGAGTTGCCGGAAAGCGCGGCGGCCCAAGCGAAGTGATGTAAGGCGGTCTGGTTTGCTCTGGTCATCCCCAGCCTTGTTGCGCCGGGGATGGCTGGGCTGACATCGCCTTGTGCCGCTGGCTTTGCTGACGGGCGTGCCCCGGACCTTTCCGCTGACCGTTCCTCTGATTATTTTTCTTTTTCTTCTGCGGCTTGCCGACAGGGCGGGCCAACGGGCCATAGCTGCTGCTGCCGTCCTCGGCGAATTCCAGCGTTGGGAAGATGCCCAGAATTTCGCTGCGGCTCTGTTCGGGCAGCATCTTCCAGCCCTCCTTGCCCAGATAAAAGCTTTCGGTCCGGCATCCTTCGGCAAAGATCACCTCGTGACGGTCCAGCAGAAGGTGGAAATATTCGACCATCTCACAGTCGTCCAGCTTTACCTGAACGTCGTCGATCAGTTTCTTCGCGGGCAGGAAATAGCTGTCATACCCCTGTTCGCATGGCGTGGTGCGGCCATCCATCAGGATGCGGTGCTGTTGCGATACAATCAGATCGCGGCTGTTTCCACAGACTCCCCTGGAAATGCGCACGGGTGTCTGTTTGTCGATGGCGGGGACCACCCGTGACCCGATCCAGCGCAGGGGTTGAGAACCATGATCCAGCGTCAGGATCATGTCGCCGGCTTTCAGGCATTCGACAGCAACAGGCCCGGCCGGGGTTGTGATGAATGTACCGGCGGCAAAGCAGACGAACCGCATGACATCCATCCCGAAATTCGAGCTGTTCTGCACGGATGTCAGTTCCAGCGACTGGATCGGTGCGGCCATCAGGGCCTGTTGGTTGCTATTGAGCATCAGTTCCGGCGCAAGATACCGCCGTCCCTCGGTATCCTGCAGGATGACCGCGGTAATCGTCGCCGGGGCGGTGCCGTCCGAATAGATAAGCGTTGCGTAAAATTGTACGACCGAGTCGAAGGTCTGCGCCGGACCGCTATCAATGGTGAATTGGTCGTGATAACGAAGGTTGTTTGTACGATAATAGGGGCCGGGATCGCCGACCGGTGCCATGGTTCTGGCGTGGTCGGAAATGGGGTCGTCCTCACTGCCGAAAACAGTTGGTGTCGGCATGGCCGGTGGGGTGGCAACCTCCGCCTCGGGATCGCCTTCGACAATGTCCAGATCGGCGAAGGTTCCGAGATAGTAAACCGTATAGGTGTTGGAGGCAGACATTTCTGAATTCTTTGTCATACAGGGCGGTGTTCAGGGATGATCTCTGTCGTGCCTGCCCATGGGGTTTGATATGGATTGATAAGCAACAGGTTAGGAAA
>JBKEAB010000195.1:0-4605 GCA_047971845.1 Paracoccus sp. (in: a-proteobacteria)
ATGACGCCGATTGGTTTTGCAAGACAAAGGGATACGCGCGTGCATCCCTGGCCGGAAACGGCGGAAGAAACCGGTCAAATACGACAAGCGCCGCAACCGCATCGAGATCATGTTCGGACGCCTCAAGGACTGGTGCTGCGTTGCAACCCGATATGACCGTTGCCCGAAGGTTGTCCTCTCGGCTATCACCCTCGTAACAACCGTCATTTATTAGGCTATGAAACAGGAACAAGTCCTGAGCCTAGTCGCAGATGATAGAAATATCCCGTGGCAGGTCAACTGCCGCGCAGTTGCGGCGCCAGGATCAGTCTGGCTGCTCAATCCTCTCGCTTTTCAAAGCCTCAAGTGCGACTTGAACCTTGATCTCCTCTTCGCCTGATGTTGGCAGACAACAAATCGTAGTTTACGTCAGTGTCCGGTTTTTTGAGAGTAGTTCAGATAATGGATTCCTGGTTTCTTTTGTCTTGGGTATCCCTGTCATGCAGCTTCATGCAGCCGCGGCCATTCCGCTTGGCCATATATAATGCCTCATCTGCATAGGGCAGAAGTTCGTCAGCTGTAATGTTCGAATAGCGTTCGGACAATGCGCCCCCGATACTGGCAGAAACCCTGCACAAATGGGCTCCGAACCGTACTGGTTGCTGGATTGCCGCGATGATACGGAGACTGAGTTGACGTAATATGGTTTCTGACTGGATTTCAGATAGCAGAACCAGAAATTCATCACCACCGATCCGTGCGACACTGTCGTTTGTACGGGTTGTCTGTTTCAGTACGCTGGCAACATGACGCAGGACTGCATCCCCTGCAGCGTGTCCATAACGGTCATTGACCTCCTTGAACCAGTCGAGGTCGATTTGCAGAACTGCAAATTCCTGTCTCCGGTCCCGTGGTCCATTGCATGCTTCAAGTGCCGTTTCAAAGGCCAGTTCAAAACCACGCCGGTTCAGGAGGCCGGTCAGAGGGTCGGTAAATGCCTGAACCTCTGCGGCTTCACGGGCCTCTTCAAGGCGAAGGCTATGACAGGACAGTTCTGCCCTGATAGCCTGATTTGATTTGTGCAGATACATGATTTCAATTGCCAGATCATTTGTGGCAAAATCGGCGTCTGTCAGATCATAGGTTGCAACAGCCTCGATAACTCCGATCCCGAATCCCAGGTTGATCAGAACCTCGCCGTGGGCCAAGGTGGTTGCTTCCCCCCGCAAGGGGGGCAGGCTGCTTTCTCGCAGACTCAGGAAAATACGCTTGCCGCTATAGGCTGCGTTGGTCAATGTGGGAATCATCTGTGCATCAGGGGGCGCACGACGGAGAGCAAAGGCGGCTTCGATATGACGTGTTCGTCCGATCATCTTGCGTAAGGTCGGACCGCAAGACAGAATAGTCCCCTCGGCATCAACCAGAAGGTGCATTGGCATTAGCATGGAAAGCCGTTCAACAGGGATTGTAGCTACTGCATTCATGATGCGTTCCATGTCAGTTCAGTGAGTGAAAACTGGCTGCCTTCAGCAAAAGATTCATCGGCAATGCATACGTTCAGACAGCTGTCATTGCTGTCGACAATGGCCAGAACCCCATAATCATCCGCCATGCCGCGCAGGAAACCGGCCAGAACCGGGTTCCAGCTAATATCTTCAGCGGCGATTTTCAGTTGATAACAATGTAGTGCAGTAACGTGGGTTTCGATTCTCGGCAGATCAAGACCGGGCAGGATGACTCTGCCACGGTCGTGCAGGTCGTCCAGTGACAAAACAAAATCCTCAAAGCACGAGCCGCTGAAGCGCATGATATGACGAATATTTTCCTGACGGGGAATCCAACCGCCGATATCTTCCAGAAGCTCGTCGGGACTGATCTGCAAGACCGTACTTGCCGATCTGATCAGCCGGGTAGCCGCCTCTGACGGATAGCTCCGGATCATCTGTGCACCTCGCCGGTCCAGTCCCGAAGCTGCAGAGACCTCTGCCCAGATGCGATCACCGTGACGGGTGCGCAGGAAAAGTTCGATTCCGCGAATAATGAAACCGTGCATGCGACCCTCCTGTAGAGGTGGGTTCCTAGCACAGAAATATTAAAGAGACGTCAATCGCGCCGGCCAAGAATACGCGCAGCCATTCCGATTTCCAATGCGCTGACCCCGATGGCTTCGGCACAGTCAATCACGCGGTCATCACTTTCAGCTATGAAATCCATGATAAATTCATGAGCTTCCGGTCCGTTAGCGATTTTGGAAAGTGCTGAAGGATCCAGTCCGCTACGCCCCAGAAGGCTGCTGAGCAGTTCCGGATCCTGCAGGATATGCAACAATAGCCGATCAGCCAGATCGCTAGCCTGTGATGTGGATTTCATGATTTTCTCGGTCTGGAAAGAGTTTGTTAAGGATTCTCAGGCAGTCTGCCCTTGGATCAGATTCTGGGCAAGACAATCATGTTGGGACGGTTGCTGGTTATAGACAGTGATGTGACATCACGCTTCACGATGAAGGCCAGGTTGGGGGCTGCCAATCATCAGGTGCAGACAGCGCATGATGTTGCCGAAGCAACCCGGTCGGCCAAAGGTGCCGGTGCCGTACTGTTGCGCAATACAGATCCGGCAGGGCTGGTCCGGGACATTGCGGTATTGAAACGGCGTCTTGGTGTCCCGGTGATCGTGATCTGTGATGCGGTCCAGCGACAGGCAGCTTTTCGTGCGGGTGCGGAACATGTGCTGGATAATGACTGCCACGATTCCGTGCTGCGGGCCCGTTTGCGCAGTTGGATGGCACATCCGGTGGAGGTCGATTCAGGCTTTGCCGAAACCGCCGCAGAATTTGATCCCCCAGATCAGATTGCCCTGGTTACCAATGATGCGGCGCTTTCATCGGATTGGCGCCATGCGGTTGAGGCCGCAACCGGACACCGCCTCCAGATCATGGCCCCAAGCTCGGCTCTTACCGGGTTGCCACCGAAGCTAGCGACAATGCTTGTAGATGGTGGGGGGGGCGGCAGTACCGCGCTTCAGCATCTGGCAGACCTCAGAGCATTGCTGACGGCGGAGCGTCGTGGAACGGCTCTGGCATTTATCCAGCGATGTCCCATGGCAGATGAGGAGGCGCGGGCTTTGGATATAGGTGCGGCCGAAGTTCTGCCCGCGATACTGTCCCTGGCCCCTAATCAGGCGGAGCTCTCGGCCAGGTTGGGACTGTTGCTCCGCAATGGGCTTGAGGGTGAACGCAGATATTCGGATGCACGTCTGGCGCGACGTCTGGCATCCGTTGATCCGCTGACAGGGTTAGCTAACCGTCGTCGGATCAGTATGGAAATTGCTACGGCAGCAAAGAAAAGGAAAGGGTTTGGTATCCTGATGGTTGATATCGACCGGTTCAAATCAATCAATGATAATCACGGCCATGCAGCAGGGGATTCAGTCTTGAAGGAGGTTGCTGCTACACTGATGGCGGCGGTTTGTGATCAGGGCATGGTTGCCCGCTACGGTGGGGAGGAATTTGTTGTGCTGCTGCCCGGGGTCGATGAAACGGTTGCAATTTCCCTAGCGGAACGGATCCGGCAAAAAGTCTCCATACTCGAGGCGCAAACCATTGGATTGAGTGGACCGATCCGGCTACGGGTTTCGGTGTCGGTTGGTGTTGCCACATGTGGAGAGCGTACTGACTGGGTGGAACAACCGGCAGATAATGTGCTGCGTCAGGCCGATGCCGCACTGCTGGCAGCCAAAGGTGCAGGCCGAAACCTGGTCATGCTTGCGCGTGAAACCTTTGCCGCCTGACCCAGTGATGATGACTGCTTGTTGGCAGATAGAATCGGGTATACGCAATCTGCGATTGGTTTACAGTGGTTCCGATGTAAACAGACGGTTTCCTGACGACGTCTGTCAGGTTTGGTTCACGAACTGTTTCTTTTAGAGCCCCCGACAGGGGATCCGTAACCCCCACGATATTTGTGTCAGGACTCGTTCTTGTTTCATAACTAGAACAATACAGTTACTGCGATGGCAATGGCTGAGAGGAAGGCCTTGGGACAACGGTCGCAGCGAGTGGGCACGCAGCACCAGTCATTGGGCCTGCCGAACATGATCTTGATGCGGTTGCGGCGTTTGTAGCGGCGCTTGTTGTACTTGACCGGTTCCTTTCGTTGTTTCCGGCCAAGAATGCACGCGCGTATCTATTTGTCTTTCAATGATTTTCGGAGAAAATTAGCGCTATAGCCACAGTCCCCGAGCAGCCATCGGCATCCTGCAGGCTACTCAGCAGTGCCCAGTCGCTGACTTGTCCGGCGGTGACAAAGAGGTTGAGCGGTCGGCCCTGGCTGTCACAGATCGCATGCAGCCTGGTGTTCATGCCGCCTTTGGTCAGGCCTATAACCTAACGACTTAATTTTGATTCCATTTTTACAGGAGAAGAGTTCATCGACGGACAGTCCGGTTCGTCGTCTGATGGCCTTTGCCTGCGCCCGGATCGGTTTGATCTTGTTGAGATCGGGGCTGTAGGGCGGGAGGTATTCGAGAGTGTGTCCGGCACCGGCAATCAGTTTTTCGGTATCAGACCGTTTGTGAAAGCTTGCGTTGTCAAGAACCAGCACCGCATCGGGTGGCAGCTTCGGCAGCAGG
>JBKEAB010000196.1:0-29727 GCA_047971845.1 Paracoccus sp. (in: a-proteobacteria)
CGCCCCCTTGCAGATCCGGATCGGACGCAGCTTCGGGGTCGTCCACAGGGCATTTGCGTCCAGTCTGCGTTGACCGATCCAGCGGACCGGCTGAAGCCCGGCATCGCGGGTGACAACCAGCATACCAACATCCAGATCCCCGGCCCGGACCTCGCCGGAAGCCGTCCGGATCAGTGTATCGGTGCTGAAACATGGAACATTGGTATTATCCCAAGTCAGATCATCACCACAAACCGGCAGGCAATCCTTCTGGATGGTCAGTGTCAGTCCCTTGTCGGCCAGATCATTCAGGACACCATCATCATCCTGATCCGCACGCAGCCATTCCAGCGGGTTGTCATAAGGTGCCAGCCCGGCTGCAACCCGATCCGTGTTAATCTCTGCAAGGTTCGTGGTATTGTAATAACCGCTGAGGTCGACAAAGTCATTGTCGCTTTGATCATCGTTGTGGATATTCTGGCCAAAGGCCGTGTTGAAATCGGTGATTGTATCCTGATCTCCGGCAACAAATGTATCGAAACCGGCACCACCGGTCAGTTCGTCACGATCACCTTCGCCATCGAGATAGTCATTGCCCTGACCACCGAAGAGCAGATCATAGTCATCGCCGCCATACAGGGTATCGTCGCCGCCACCTCCGAAGATATCATCACAACCTGCCCCCCCTTTCAGCAGATCGCTGGCACCATCGTCTTCGCATTCGCCATAGCCGTACAGCTTATCATTGCCACCGCCGCCCAGCACGGTATCCGCGCCCCGGCCACCATAAACGGTATCATGTCCGGCCCCGGCACGAATGTGATCTTCATCACCACTTGCACCGGGCAGGATTGCATCATTACCGTCAATGCTGTCACAATCGGCATCAACATAATAATCGCCGATAAAATCATTATATTCCGTACCATCAACATAGCCATCCGGTGTCGATGACGAACCTGAACCGGACCCCCAGTCCCAACCCCAGCCTTTGGTGGTGGCAAGGTTGCCTGCTGTGCCAACCGGATACTGGGTCAGAACAGCACCAACAGCTGTTGAACTCTGGGAAAGAAAAGAATTGCCGGCGAATATGGTGCCGGCCTGGTCTGAAACTACATTGGTCCCGACAGAGCCCTGTACAGGCTGATTGCCGGGATAAGGTAAACTGGAACTACTCTTGGTCATATAAAACTCCTCAATGCCGTCACAACAGTAAGCACACCCCATTAGAGCCGGCAGAGAAGTCACAAAAATCAGAGGGTTATCCCTCCAGTGAAATCAGAATTCTACAGACTGCAAGCCAAAAACCGGCTGAATCGACGGGTATGCTCCCAAACACTTGAAAATTGCTGACGGCCTTATGGCCTGCTGTGGGGCATGGCGTGAGACAGAGTTTCAAAAAACCTGACAAAGGGCAGGTTTCCGCTTATTGAGCGCTTGTTTTATATACAAAATTCAACTTGAATCTGGGTACTGAACACATTCATACAACTATGGCGTTTTGAAGGGGTTGTGGCAGCTGACGACCCTGTCCGAATAGGTTGTATCTCGGCACGAATCACCCTGCCAGATTACCCTGAACTGGCAAGGGCAATCTTTCAGTCATCTGACCGATCCTGAGCCTTCGGAAAGCCTGACTATTCCGGAGTTGTCACAACCCATGACGTTTCGGGATCCGGAACGGGAACTGGTACACAGGCAAACCATGACATGATCTGTCTGCGAAACCGGTGGCGGAACTCCGCTGTCAGCCATCCGAACAATAGTCGGGGCCGGCCATGTCCGGAAGTCGCGCCTTTTCGCTCATCTGATTTGGCAGCGTGTCTTGCTGATACTATTATAACCCTGCCTTTCAGCACCGGATACAATCATTGCGGTTATGTTCAGGTAATGTAGGTTATCCGCATAAGGGTATCATCAGATCGGTGACCGCATGACCAGGATCCTTCATCGTAGTATTGGAGCCATCTTACCCCGCGCTGTTGGCGGGCAGGGCGTCTGGATAGAAGACGCAGAGGGGCAGCGTTACCTTGATGGATCCGGGGGCGCGGCGGTGACCAGCCTCGGTCATGGCAACGCAGAGGTTCTGGATGCAATACGCAGGCAGATGGATACCATTGCCTATGCACATACATCCTTCTTTACAACCGACGCAGCGGAATCGCTGGCCGAAAGACTGGTCGGACTTGCACCGGATGGGCTGGATCATGTCTATCTTGTTTCAGGCGGGTCAGAGGCAGTTGAGGCTGCTCTGAAAATGGCACGGCAGTATTTTGTTGAAATAGGCCAGCCACAACGTCGCCATATCATCGCACGCCGGCAAAGCTATCACGGTAACACGATTGGTGCACTTGCCACTGGTGGAAACGAATGGCGCAGGGCACAGTTCCAGCCAATTCTGCCGGAAACGCATCATGTTGCGCCCTGTTATGCCTACCGCGACATGGCCCCAGATGAGACCCCGGAGACTTATGCAGCACGGCTTGCACAGGAACTGGAGGACAAGATCCTTGAACTGGGTCCCGATCAGGTCATTGCCTTCGTCGCCGAGCCTGTCGTGGGGGCAACACTGGGCGCTGTACCTGCGGTCCCCGGTTATTTCCGGCGTATTTGCGAAGTCTGTGATCGTTATGGGGTGTTGTTGATTCTGGATGAGATCATGTGTGGCATGGGCAGGACCGGAACAATCTTTGCTCATGAACAGGAAGGTGTGGTTCCCGATATCGTCACCATTGCCAAGGGACTTGGTGGAGGATACCAGCCTGCCGGTGCATTACTGCTGTCCGAACGTATCTATCGCGCCTTTGCTGAAGGTTCTGGCCTGTTTCAACATGGTCACACTTATCTGGGGCATCCCATTGCCGCCGCCGCTGCTGATAAGGTTGTCGAAATCATATCCCGCCCCGGATTGATGGAAAATGTACAGGCTATGGGCACATATCTGCGACAGGGTCTGGAGACTGAACTGGGCACCCATCCAAATATCGGTGATATCCGTGGCCGTGGTCTGTTTTGTGGGATAGAGCTGGTTGCTGATCGGGACAGCAAGGCCCCCCTGGACCCGGCCCTGAAGACGCATGCAAGGATCAAGAAGGCGGCTATGGCACACGGATTGATCTCTTATCCGATGGGTGGCACCATTGACGGCGTACGGGGCGACCACATCCTGCTGGCTCCGCCCTATATCATCCAGCCTTCCGAGGTGGATCAGCTCATGGAGCGCCTGTCAGGCGCAATTCGC
Organism: Paracoccus sp. (in: a-proteobacteria); assembly: GCA_047971845.1. Classification (GTDB taxonomy): domain Bacteria; phylum Pseudomonadota; class Alphaproteobacteria; order Rhodobacterales; family Rhodobacteraceae; genus Paracoccus. The sequence goes on from JBKEAB010000196.1 coordinate 3,221, forward strand.
GACATATTGGGATAGCAACGGGTATACTTATACTACCACAGCATCATGGCCCTAGCGTTTCTACCGGCGGCCGGTGATACCTTCAATCGGCCGGGGCGGAACCGGGCGCGTTACCAGTACGCTCTTGCGTTTTTCGTAAAACGCATTGCCGCCCGTCACCAGAACGTAATGCATGTTATCATAGGGGAAGCTGTACCCTGCGGTATGGAAAAACATGGCATTTGCGATCATCGGATGACGTTCTCCCCGCAAGACGGACCTAGCCGCCTCATGGATCATCGGCAATGTCTTCGAATTCATTTTGCGGGTCATGACACCGCTTGCAAACTGGTTCTTTTGGCTAACCACACCGCAGACCGTATCCGGAAAGTCATTCGATCTGACGCGGTTCATCACCACACTGCCAACAGCAATCATGCCATCGCGACTTGAGCGGTTGGATTCGAAATACATTGCCCGCGTCATGCATTCCAGATCCCTGCCACCTGATGACCGGGGTCCCCCTGTCGAACATCCCGTTAGGACCAGCAGACCGGTAGCCAGCAGGGCCGTTATCCATGATTTCCGGTTCCGGAGGAATGCCATCATTGTTACCCTCTGCCGCTTGCGCCATTACCTGTCACGAGGGTGCTGCTTAGCAACACTCCGGACCTGGCTTCAACAGGGTGTTGGAGCAACGGGGAGTAACATGCCGGTTTATGACGCAGGGTCTGCCGGAAGGGCGCGTTGCAACATTCCGAACAAGTCACGGGGATCGTCGGGATCAGCAAGCAAATCAAGCTGTTGATAAAGCCCGGTCCCTTCCAGCTGATCACGAATATAGCGCAGAGCCGAGAAGTCTTCCGTTGCAAAACCAACACCATCAAACAAGGTGATCTGATGATCATCACGGCGTCCCGGCACTGCACCGGCAATAACCTGCCATATCTCGGTAACAGGGAAGTCCGCCGGCATCTGCTGGATTTCACCCTCAATCCGGGTTTGGGGCGGATATTCGACAAAGACATCGGCACGGGTCAGGATATCCTTATGCAATTCGGTTTTGCCGGGGCAGTCCCCTCCGATTGCATTGATATGAATTCCTGCCCCAACCATATTATCGGTCAGAATCGTCGCATATTGCTTGTCAGCCGTACAGGTCGTGACAATCTGAGCCCCCAGGATGGCATCTTCCGGCGAGGTGCAGGTCGTCAGTTCAAAGCCATGTCCTTTCAGGTTGCGCATTGCCTTCTGCGTCGCCTTCGGGTCGATATCATAAAGCCGCAGTCTGGTGATCCCGCATAATGCCCGCATGGCCAGTGCCTGGAATTCCGACTGCGCACCATTACCGATCAGTGCCATCGTATTGCTTCCCTGGGGTGCCAGATAACGGGCCACAAGTGCCGAAGTTGCCGCCGTCCGCAAGGCTGTCAGCAGGGTCATTTCCGACAAGAGTACCGGATAACCTGTCTGCACATCCGCCAGCAGTCCAAAGGCGGTGACTGTCTGCAAACCTTCCCGGGTGTTCTTCGGGTGACCGTTCACGTACTTGAAGCCGTAGACCTCTCCATCTGAGGTGGGCATCAGTTCAATCACGCCTTCCTGAGAATGTGAGGCCACGCGCGGCGTCTTGTCGAACAGTTCCCAGCGACGGAAATCATCTTCGACATAGGAAGCGATGCCTTTCAGCATTTCCTCAATCCCGATGCGGTGAATGAGCCGCATCATGTTTTCAACACTGACAAAGGGGACATAGGCCAGTTCGGATGGGGCGAGTGCCGGCATGGAAACCTCGATTCGATGAATATCTGTCAGTATCTCATTACAATTTGCAGAGGATATGCCAAACTTGCTGGATATTTGCAGGTTGGACATGCAAATATTATGCATCAATTGAACAATTTGTAAGATCACACATGTCATACCCTGCCAGCAACCATATTCTCGACAATCTTGACCGGATGCTGATCGGCCTGCTCAGGCAGGATGGACGGGCACCGGTCTCCAAGCTGGCCCAGATCATGGGAGTTTCGCGTGGAACTGTGCAGACACGTCTGGACCGCCTGCTGGCCTCCGGGGCACTTCTGGGCTTTACTGCCCGTGTCTGTGAAGATTACGATGCCAGCCGTATCCGCGCCATCATGATGATCGAGGTCATTGGCCGCAACACATCGCATGTTATTCGCAAGCTGCGTGGTCTGTCGGAATTGCAGGTCCTGCATACAACCAGCGGCAAATGGGACCTGATTGCCGAAATCCTTGTCGAAGATCTGGCTCAGTTTGACCGTGTATTGCGTGATGTCAGGCTGGTCGACGGCATATTGAACAGCGAAACCAGTATCCTGCTTTCCAGCACCTGAGTCAGTACAGCCCGATCCGGCCTGCTATCCCGGTCAATGCAATTCGGGAAGCGGAACCAAACGCGATACGGCCCAGCCAATTGCAGCGCCAATGCACAGGGGGCCGACAGCCGGAGTTCCAAGGATCAGCAGCGCAATAAAGATGGCCGCAACCGGCTTGCCCATCCCGACAGTCAGGGCCGCAGTCATCCCCGCGACAAGGGCTGCTGTTGGCGGAGTTACAGGTATCAACATCAATGCTGCATCCCCCGCAGCGGCACCAACAAACATCAATGGAAAAGCCGCCCCGCCCCGCCAGCCGGCGGCAAGGCATATCGCCAAAGCCATGGCTTTCAGCAAGCTCAACCCCAGAAGGGGCATCATGCCGGCACCTTGTCCCCATTCCAGCAGGGCACCAAATTCGTGATGACCTGAGAAGCGCAAGATCGGCAGGGCTGCGGCCAGACAGGCAAACAGGGTCGTCCCGATCATGGTCTGCACAACGACACCACCACATTTGCGCAGGAACAGTTGCAGGAACGGTAGGATCAAGGCAAAAAACAGGGCTGCACCGGCACCAAAAAGCGCCGGAAGCAGTGACAGGATCATGTCACTGCCATTCCCTGACGCCACATAATCCGGCAGTTTCAGGCGCAGCGCGTGTTCAGGCAGGAACAGACTGGCAGTCATGAGAAAACCAAACAATCCCGTCAGTGCTGCCAGATAAAGCTGCCAGCGTGGTGCTTCGGGATGTTCTTCTACGACAACGGCACCAGCCGGCGGGGATCCGTATAACCCACCAAGCGCACCGGCCGCGCTTGCCTCTGCCAGAAGCCGTGTTTCCTGATTGCTCCGCGCCAGGCGAATACTGACAAGCGCCGAAAGCTCGGTCACGACGGCAAGAATACCTGCTTCGGGACCCACGGCCCCGCCGAAACCCACGGCAACGATTGCCATGATTGCCATCACCATCGCGTTATGACGCGCATCCGGTGCCGGATCACGGATATCGGCAAGCTGTTCGGCAAGCGGCTCTCCATCATAAACACGACGTAGTGATGCAATCAGCCCACCGCCAGTCATGATGATCAGAAAAACATACCACCAGCTTTCCGGGCCGGCCCAGACAACACGTGATACCAACCCCATCATCCAGAGCACCAGAGCCGCAACCATACCTGCGCCCAACCCGTAAATCGCTGCCAGCGTGGCAAGTCTCATGAGATCTCAGCCCTTGCCAGCCCGCGAGATGATGCTGTCACCGATTGCCGTCGCTGTGGCAACGAACAGCCCCAGTCCGCAAAGAACATAGATGCTTGTGAAGATCTTGCCCGGTACGGTTTGCGGGGCCAGATCGCCATAACCGACAGTTGAAATGGTGATGACCGAGAAATAGACCGAATCTACCCATCCCCAGCCTTCAGCCCATTGATAAAAAACCGCGGCCATGGCAATCAGCATTGCCGTCAGGGCCAGCAGGACCCGGACCCTTGGTGTCACAAAGGCTGCTGCCAGCCCTGCTCCGATATCACGCAGGGGCGTCATGTGTCTTGCGATACATGGCCAGAAGCACAAGAGCCAGCCCGCTGGCCAGAAGCTCCAGCCCAAGAAGGACGCCAAAATTATGCATGCCGATCCCGAACAGGATCAGAAGACCGAGCACGGCAGACACCCCGGCAGTCCCCAGAACCAGCGGCATGTTCTCTGCCCCCGGCATGATCCGCGTCATGTAAACCTTGGCAGCGGCAGAACCCAGCAACAGTAAACCGACCAGAATACGGATCAATGAACTTTCGGCAGGATTACCGAACAACAGCGACAGCGACAGAAACAGCGCAGCACCTGCCACCACACCCGCACGGATCCGGGGGCCATTGCTTTCGGCCTTCCATGCTGCCCAGCCTTGCAGTCCCGCCACGATCAGCAATGCCCAGCCAACCAGCGTAACGGTTTTCATACTTGCACCGGTCGGGTTGATGAGGGCCACAAACCCTCCAAGCAGTGCCGCAGTACCAGCAGCTATCATCGGAAGCCAGGATTTCATCAGGATATCCCCTTTTCTCGCATAGAATCACCCGGAAAGCTGGCAGAATCATGCCATTCCAGCAACCGGATTTGCCGGATTGATACGATTCAATCCGGCTTTCTGGCAAGCTATAGCCTGACTGGCCATATCTCAACCTGAAGTCGTCTCTTTTAAAGAGCAGATCAAACTCAGTGCCACTGCGTTATTCCCATATTATGGGATAAGGTTCTGACAGCCTCGAGAGTTCGTCAGACAATGACAGCTTCTACCATGACGGTTCCGGTATCCCCAGGCAATATGCAACGCGGCGGCGGAAGTGCGGGACGGCATGAGGATGGGTGATATATTCGGCAACCGGCATCAGTCGCCAGCACTGACCCTCATCCCCGAAATGGATTGCCCCGATATCAACCTGGCTTAATTGACCGGTATAAAAGACTGACTGCCGACCCGGCATGACCGGACTGGCAAAGGCAAAAGCCCGTTCAAGCCGGTCAGGGGGCAGACGCAGACCGAATTCCTCCTGCAGTTCGCGCAAGGCGCATTCCGGGGCGGTTTCCGTACCCTCACGTCCCCCGCCCGGCAGATCCCAATGGTTCGGGAAAGGAATATGATCGAAATCGTCACGCAGACAGGCCAAAAGTTCATCTGCGCAGGTCAGGATCAGCTTTGTCGCAATGAAGTCATCCCCGTCAGACCAGGGCAGAGAAATGTCCGGATTATCGTTCATTCTGCAGCAACCTCATGCTGGTCCGCGGCAGGATGTAACCGTGCAGCATGGGTCAGGACCTTAGTCAGCCGCCGTGCAAGGTCGTCATAATCCGCTGATGGCTGCATCCGCTGCGGATCAAGATAAAGTGCACGGTCGATTTCCACCTGCATAACATGCACACTCTGTGCCGGTCGGCCATAGGCCGTGGCGATATAGGCACCGGAAAAGGGCGTATTGAGTCGTAGCTGAAACCCCGACTGACAAAAAAGATCACAGATCTTCTGTCGCAGGATTGCACTACAGCTGACACCGTGGCGATCACCCAGGATCACTTCGGGCAAGGGGGATAACATATGGCTGATCGCATCGTGCGGCATTGAATGCATATCCATCACGATGGCCCATCCAAACCTGGCCACGGCTTCATCAATCAACGCACGTAAGGCAGTATGATAAGGTCGCCAGTAAGTATCAATCCGACGGCGTGCCTCAAGCATCGGGATCGGGGCGTGACGGATCGGTTGTGCACCGGAAACAACCCGAGGAATGACCCCCAGCCCCGCTGTCGCCCGTGGTGTCGCCGGCCGGTGCGGACCACATCTGACCGCCTTTGGATCCAGTTCAGAAGCGCTACGGTTCAGATCAACGATGCTGCGGGGCAGGCGTGCTGTCAGGGTTACTGCTCCGGCTGTCAGGGCAGGCTTTATCAGGTGGTCCATGAACGCATCTTCGGAAGAGCGGAGCGTGGCAATATCCAGGCAGGTTTCATTCAGAAACCATTCGGGAAAGTCCCGCCCGGAATGTGGTGAACAAACGATAACGCCGCTGGCCCACTCAGCAGGTCGGCGCAGCTCATGGCTGAAAGCATCAGGCAGTGTCAGCGCCTTGTCCATCACGATCCACCATATCCTTAGCTTGGAAAGCGGCATGCAGGTGCCCTGAGGCAGGTTGCTTATAACCCTGCGCTTTTCTGTCGCCAACCGTCTTGAAACCGTTTGAGACTGCCTATATAGATCCTCGGACCGGCGCGGAGCGTACCTGTCAGGGGCCGAATCGCACGGTAAACGGGCGGTTAGCTCAGCGGTAGAGCACTACGTTGACATCGTAGTGGCCACTGGTTCGATCCCAGTACCGCCCACCATCTATTCGCGCCCCCGGCCGCAACCGGGGGTATTTCAGTTCCAAGGCGCTTGGCTGAGCGCCGCGATGAGGAGAGACCAATGAAGGTTCGCAACTCGCTCCGCTCGCTCAAGAGCCGCCACCGCGATTGCCAGGTGGTGCGCCGTAAGGGCCGGATTTACGTTATCAACAAGACAAACCGTCGCTTCAAGGCTCGTCAGGGCTAAGCAACGGAAAACAGCCTGCACTATTGCTGGTTATGATATAAACCCGCCTGGAAACGTGGCGGGTTTTTTCGTGTCGGATCCCGTCAGCCGGCAAGCGTTGCCGAATCTCTCCCATTATCGGCTGGAACAGCAATTGCTGCTGTGGTTGCAGCCCCCGTCCGGTAACCTGCTGAAATGTGCTGTCCGGCTGCATTTGGTGCCATGAAGCGGACCATGCGCTTCCCGCCGGGTAATGCAGATACAGTCCAGTTCAATATGCCGATATTGCTGGGCCCGAAGATTACACCCTGTCCCTGTCCCGGAGAATCTTCCCGGCCAAGTTCTCGCTCAAGCTCCCGCAGGCCAGGCGCCTCCCCCCACTCACCCTGCCAGCTTTGCAAGACATCCGGCATCCGACCCGAGGGGGTACCCCATATCTGATCATAACCGCGATTGGTCATAACGACCTGCCCGATGGCGTTGAAAACGATCAGTGCCTGATCAAGACCATCCAGTATTTGTGATCCCAGTGCCAGCTCAGCCCGGAACTTTCGCGTCAGTGTAATTTCCGAAGTGATATCCTCGAACAGGAACGCAATTGCACCACCGGGATGTGGCTGACCTGTGACACGATAGGTCCGCCCACCGGGCAGAGACCAGGTTTCAACATGATGACCAGCAGCGGCAGCTGCTTCCAGCGTTGTAATCTGCTTGCGCCAAGACCGGTAATCACGTGGCTCAGGCACCATGCGGAGCTCTCGCAACTGATCGAGAACGCTGTAAAGGGATGGCTGACTGGTCAGGAAACCCGCGGACAGACCCGTCAGATCAACCAAAGCCGGGTTGAATAGCTGCAATTGCCGCTCCCGGTCAAAGATAGCCAGGCCGGTTGGCAGATCGGCAAAGGTCTTGGTCAGGGTCTGAAGAAACTCACGCAGGCTTTGCTCTGCCTGTACCTCGGCATCGGCTGGTAGCGCATAGGTGGTAATGCCGTCCTGATTATGATGTTCATAACAGTCAAACCAATGCGTTATCCCATCATGTTCAATACGAGCGCGGCAGGTGCTGCCGTCAGGCCCGGGCGTAGCATCAGAGAGCAGGACCTCGGGCAGAGGCCAGCTGATCGGAGTGTTTCTGCCTTCCTCAATTGTATTGAGATAAGCGGTATTGGCCCATGCGATGCGGTTTTCATTATCGTGGCGAGTGATCATCATCGGGGCACCTTCAACAATATCACGCAGAAGATGCAGCTCCTTTTCCATTGCGTGTTGTGACAAGGAATCAACGACAATCCCGGCCGCTTCGGAATCGGGAAGCGTCAGTGTTACCCTGATTGCTCCGTCATCTGTTTCTTCTGCCAATAGACGCAACGGGGCATGGTCTGCTGCTACGCAGGTTCCGGTCAATTCGGCCCGCCCGCCATTCCGGGGTAGGGTATCCAGAACCGACAGATCATCAAACCGGTGTGACAACCATCCCTTCAGCGAATCAAGATCGCTGTTCGGGCAGGCAGCCATGATATTGCGGGCAGGTGCAGTTGCGTCAACAAGCTTTCCGTCACGAAACAACAGAATGCAGGGTGCAATCAGGTTCGTATCCAATAATGCTGGTCTGGGAGGGCGTTCGGCCCATCTGATCACGAACGAGGCCAGCAGGACAGACAGTATGCCACCAATCAACGCGGCAGAAATCATCATCAATGAATACATTTAGTGCCCGAAATATTCACACATTGAAAACAGCTTCACATATAACTTATTAAAAACCAGTTAATATATTTAGGATATTGGCGGGTTCTCCTGTAAGGCAGCGCGGTCATCCACGCGTATACGATCAACCGGCCATGAAATCGAGACCTCGGCGCCTGAGCGATTGTTTCCGTAACTGACTCTCGCTCCGCTGCTTTCCAACAAGGTGCGGGCAATGAACAGGCCAAGGCCCATACCTTCATATCCAGGTCTGCGGTCATTGCGGCGGTTAACCGGAAACGGATCAGTCAAACGCCCCAGAACGGCAGGGGGAAAGCCGGGGCCGTCATCACTGACACGTATACTTAACCGCTTTGTGTCCCAGCTGGCATCTATCCGGACCTGACTGCGGGCAAAATCGACGGCATTCTGAATGATATTGCGCAATCCATGGATAATTCCGGGGTCACGCAAAACCGAAGGGGCTGCCCCTTCAGCCAAATAAATTTCAACCTTTGCGCCACGGTCAGAGTGTGGTTCGGCGGCTTCTTCCAGAACAGTTCGCAGCGGAGCGGCGTGTAATTGCAGGTCATCCTTCCCCGCCCGTCCCATCGAACGCAGAATATCACGGCAGCGATCAGCCGATTGTGTCAGCGTTGCGGCATCCTCTGCCAAGTCACTGCGGTCAGGAAGTGCGTCAGCCAATTCATCCCGAAGCTCTGCGGCAATCAGTTTGATGGTTGCCAGAGGTGTGCCCATTTCATGCGCAGCGGCAGCAATGACCCCACCCAGATGCTGTAATTTCTGTTCCCGTGCCAATGCCATTTGCGTTGCAAATAATGCGCTTCCCGTTGTCGCAAGCTCATCCGCAACCCGGCGGGCATAAATGGCAAAGAATACAACACCAATCAGGATTGCAGCCATATGAGCAAATTGCAGGATTGGTGGCATTGCCAGATCCAGTGTCGGATGCTCCAGCGGAACAGCCAGCCACGCTGCCAGAGATACCATCACGACAGTTGCCAGGCCAACCAGTATGGTTTCGCGATTTTGCAGAGCCGTGGCAGCAATGGTAACAGGAGCCAGTACCAGAAGCGCAAATGGATTTGACAGCCCGCCAGTCAGGCCGATCAGGATGGAAATCTGGATCAGATCGAAAACCAGCTGCCAGGTTGCACGGCGTTGGGTGACACGTCCGGGCGATATTGCCAGCCATAGATTCAGTACTGCTGCGGCACTGACAACAATCAATACGGGAAGTACCTCGAACCGCACCCCGATCAGCCAGGCCATCGTAATGGCAACCAATTGCCCGGCAAGTGCAACCCAGCGTAACAAAACCAATGTCCGCCGCCGGATCGGTTCTGCCCAGAGCGGGGAATCGTTCGGAAGCATTATCGCAAACCGGCGATCAAGCGGCATAGTTGCATTGTCCATTATGTGATCTTGCTTCTGTTGATATCCTGCTACCTTTCCACGATCAATGCACAGGACAGAGTATTGGAGGGAAATATGCGAGATAAGCAGATCATGACTATTGGCGTCATTTCTGCCACAGCCTTATTGGTTGGCGGGTGGTTCTGGCTGGATAGCGGGAATAGGGATAACGACCGTTTTGCCTATTGCCGGGCCAGTGCCATCGCCGGGGGGGCTGCAACGATTGGCGGTACTTTCACACTAACGGACGATACTGGGGCACAGGTCAGTGACCAACAGGTTTTTACAAAGCCATCATTGTTATATTTTGGATATTCTTTTTGTCCTGATGTCTGCCCTTTTGATAATTCCCGTAATGCCGAGGCAATTGACCTTCTGGACCAACAGGGCATTGACGCACAGCCGGTATTCGTTTCAGTTGATCCAAAACGCGATACGCCTGAAGTATTGTCGCAATATGCAGACAATTTACACGAAAAAATGATAGGCCTTACAGGATCACCTGAAAATATTGCTGCAGCCGCAAAGGCATGGCGCGTCGCTTATCAGGTGCCTGATACCGAAGATGAAGACTATCTGGTCAGTCATACGACAATGACATTTCTGGTTTTGCCCGAATATGGAACAGTCGAGTTTTTCAGCCGCGACGTAACGGCAGATGAAATGGCAGACCGTGTTGCCTGTTATGTCCAGGCTTCTGATTAATTAACCGTCGCCACTATTTGATTTATCCGGCCTTTCCGCTTAGAGAGTGACAGAAGTTTGCGCTGGAGGTAATCATGGCGGAAGAACACCGACTCGAACTGGGTCCGGATCCGTCCCTGTTGCTGGTGGATGATGACGAAATTTTCGTAAATCGTCTGGCCCGGGCAATGGAACGCCGGGGTTTTCAGTCAAAGGTAACGCTTTCCGTGGCAGAGGCCATTACTGCAACGAAAGCAGCCCCGGCTGCATATGCGGTTGTTGACCTGCGACTGGAAGATGGCAGCGGGCTGGACGTAGTCGAAGCGCTTCGTGACGCACGGCCGGATGCGCGGATCATCGTTTTGACGGGATACGGCGCCATTGCAACAGCTGTTGCCGCAGTAAAAATGGGTGCTACAGATTATTTATCCAAGCCAGCCGATGCAAATGATATTGCGTCGGCATTACTGCAAACCGGGGAATCCTTGCCGCCGCCGCCGGAAAATCCAATGTCTGCGGATCGGGTAAAATGGGAACATATTCAGCGCGTATATGAGCAATGTGACCGGAATGTCAGTGAAACGGCACGGCGCTTGCATATGCACAGAAGAACGCTTCAGCGTATTCTGGCGAAAAGAAGCCCCAAATAGAAAACAGTCTGAAAATAAGTTTGACTTTAGGGCAGGTACGGCTTTATTTGCCTGACCCTCGGTAAATACTGGAGTGATCGATGATCGATCTCGAAAACCTCTCACTTAAAGAACTGCGCGATCTGCGAAATAAAGTGGAGCGTGCAATTACAAGTTATGAAGATCGCCGTCGCAAGGAAGCCCTTGCAGCAGCAGAGGAAGCTGCCCGGGAACATGGCTTTTCACTGAATGACCTGACTGGCGGTAAATCTGGCCGCCGTGCCGCAAAAATTGCAGCAAAATATGCCAATCCTGAAAATGATTCCGAAACATGGACAGGCCGTGGCCGTCGTCCGCGTTGGGTACAGGAAGCACTTGATGCCGGTCGTTCCCTGGAAGATATGGCAATATGATCAAAATGGCCCGCAAATGCAGGCCATTTTTACATTTCTGCAATCAGGCTGTTAAAACGTGCCAGATACGCTATCCGCGTTTCGGCTGGTGGCCGCAAATAAATTTGCAAACCCTCGCAATATTCCGGTTTTGGAACTTTAAAAATGCCATTTGCTTCCTGTTCAGAAAAACCGGCAATTTTTATGGCCTCCAGCCAGGCTGAGACATAATCAGCCTGTTTTATTTTCTTCTTTATGACCGCAGGCAATTTTGCGGGCAGCCCAAAACGCCGGTGGACCGCTTCCGCAATACGCTCATCCATTTCACCATATTCCTGACCCAGGGCCCCCTTTACCGGTGATATCATGTCCCCAAGCACATATTCCGGGGCATCATGCAGTAAGGCTGCCAATTGCCATCTTGGCTCAGTATTAGGGTTGATATGACTGAAAACCTGTTCGACCAGCAGGGAATGCTCGGCCACGGAATAAGGCCAGTCACCATATGTCTGCCCGTTCCATCGGGCGACAAAAGCCAGTCCGTGGGCTATGTCTTCAATTTCGATATCAAAGGGGGTCGGATCAAGCAGATCCAGCCGGCGGCCTGACAGCATGCGCTGCCAGGCTCGCTGCGTTCGTGGAGCCATGATTGTGGATCAGGAAACAGGCGCATCCGCCGGACGCTCAGCCTGAGCACGGCGTGCAAGTTCCTGCCGGTAAAGTGCGACAAAATCTACCGGGTCCAGGTTAACCGGCGGGAAACCACCATCACGGGTGGTGTCGCTGATGATCCGACGAACGAAGGGGAACAGCATGCGCGGACATTCGATCATCAGAAATGGGTGAAGCTGATCCTCGGGGATACCTTCGACCTGAAAAATTCCGCCATAGTCCAGCTCACACAGGAACAGGCTGGTATCATTTGCGGTATTTTTGGAGCCAATACGGAATTTTGTGACGACTTCATACTGGTTTTCTACGTTGCGCTTACGGGCATCCAGACTGATCTGCACCGAAATATCCGGCGTAACCTCAGCCCCGTTCAACCCCTTTTGTGCAACGATATTTTCAAAAGACAGGTCACGTATAAACTGGGTAAGGATCTGCATCCGCGGCTGCTGCGGGGTTGCGTCACTTGCATCAGAGGCTGCATTCGGGGTTTCGTCGGTCATTGTTATGTATCCTTTCGGGAATGGCTTGCTGACCTTCTATCACCCGGAACGGGCTGCCTCAACGGCAGCCTGTCTGCCTTTCATCCCCGGGTCCAGCCCGAAGGTTTATGCGGCCCCTTATCGCTATTTCGGGGCGCAGGCGGTTTGATATCATCACGAGCCGTATACGGATCGTCCTGAACAACATATTCACCATCAATGATATCATCGTTGCGGCCCGGCCAGCCGTGGCGGGGCTCATTCCCGCCATCAAAACCAAAGCCGGCGCGGGTTACGGCAACATGCCGCCCGGCCAGTCGCAGCAACCAGTCACGTACACCGGGTATCAGCAGCAACAACCCCATGGAATCTGTGAAGAACCCCGGGGTCAGCAAAAGTGCGCCGGCAAAAAGGATGATGGCACCATGTGCCAATGGCCGCGTTGGGTCGCTGAGTGTCTGAAAGGATTCCTGCAACTCCGTCAGTGCCCGCCTGCCTTGGCTGCGGATCAGCGCCATGCCGGTAAATGCTGACAGTAATACCAATCCGATGGTCGGCCATAATCCAATCAGCGCACCAACCTGTATGAAGAGCGCAATTTCGATTACAGGTATTAAAATAAACAAGATCAATAGCGGCATTATTCTCCTCCGAGGGGAAAACTGGACTTGGCCCGACTGCATCACTACATAGGTGCGGATGGCGGAAATACCAACCGCCGTACCGCGTCGCGAAGGATGGAATATGTCAAATCCGCTGTTTCAACTGCTTGTTCTGGCCGCCATTGCGGTATTTCTGATCCTGCGGTTGCGCGGGGTGTTAGGTACCCGCGACGGGTTTGAGCCGCCACCGGCAGAACAGCAACGCACCATTCCGCAAAAGGATGATGACGGGCAGTTCGATGACAGCAACCTTGAAGATGACGATCTTGCCGATCACGTTGATCCGCAAAGCCCCGCTTATGCCGCACTTGTGGCAATGAAGAATATTGAGCCGGATTTCTCACTTGGCGCATTCCTGTCTGGGGCCAAACAGGCCTATGAAATGATCCTGATTGCTTTTGAAAAGGGCGATATTGATGAGGTCCGCCCCTTCCTTGGGCCAGAAGTTGCCCAAGCGTTTGACGGGGCCATTGCCGCACGTAACCACACGGGCCATACTGTTGAAGCGCAGTTTCTGGGAACCCGCGAAACCGCTCTTTCCTCTGCGGAATTCAATCCTGACAATCATCTTGCTGAACTGACTGTGCGTTTTGTCGGAGAGATGATCGTGGCAACCCGCGACAAGGATAGTAATCTTGTTGACGGTGACCCGGCCACATCCCGCAAACAGCGTGACAACTGGACGTTTGAGCGCGAAATGGGTGCCGCTGATCCGAACTGGCGGCTTGTTGCAACCGGCTCATAATGACACGGCGGCGCGATCTGAGTCCTGAAGACCGCAAACTCTGGTCACAGGTCGCGCGTAGTGTGGTGCCGTTGCATCCTGTATCCCGCAAGATCCCTACTGCTGATACAGGAAATCATTCCTCAGGGCCAAAGGCTCCGAAGGTTCGTCCTCCGCAAGATTTTACACTACCGTCAGACTTGGTGATTGGCGGTCATCGCGATACATATTATCGCGGCATGAACAGATATGATCCCGCGCCCACCCCGGCCGAAACCCTGCACGCCCAACCCGTTCGCATGGATCACAAGACCCACCGCAAAATGACAGGTGGTAAATTGCGGCCTGAAGCCCGGCTGGATCTGCATGGCATGACACTAAGCGAAGCCGGGCCGGAACTGATGCAGTTCATCCTGTCATGTCACGCCAACGGACTGCGTCTGGTACTGGTCATTACCGGCAAGGGGAGCCGGGCCGCTGAAGATGCACCCCTGCCAGTGCGAACCGGTGCATTGCGTCATCAGGTTCCGCACTGGCTGCATTGCCCACCACTGGTACAGGTGATTCAGCAGGTCACGCCGGCATATCTGCGTCATGGCGGAACCGGTGCCTATTATGTTTACCTGCGCCGGTCATGACAGAAGATCAGGCACGATGCCGGACCCGGGTCAGATCGTGACATTCAGCGCACCGCCATCCAGAAGCAGGTTCTGCCCGACAATAAACTGTGCCTGCTGACTGCACAAAAAGGCACAGGCAGCACCAAAATCGGCAGCTTCTCCATAGCGGCCGGCAGGGATACCCGCCTGACGACGTTCCCGTGCCTCTTCGATGCTGATGCCCTCTGCCTTGGCTGTGTTGCCGTCAAGGCTTTCTGCGCGGGCGGTTGCATGCAGGCCAGGCAACAGGTTGTTTACATTTACACCATGTCTGGCCACATCGCGCGACATGCCGGCCACAAACCCGGTCAGCCCGGTGCGGGCGGTATTTGACAAGCCAAGCACGGCAATGGGTGAGCGGACGGCTGCCGAAGTGATATTGACCACCCGGCCCCAGCTTCGTTCCATCATGCCGGGAACGGTTGCCTGTATCAGCGCAACTGCAGTTAACAGATTTGCATCAAGGGCCCTGATGAAATCATCACGGCTCCAGTCCTGCCAGTGCCCGGGCGGGGGACCCTCGGCATTGTTCACCAGAATGTCAACCTGTCCGGCGGCTGCCAGAACCTGATCCCGGCCGGATTCAGTGGTGATATCTGTCGCAACAGAGGTTACACTGACACCATGGCGTGCGGCAATTTCATCGGCCGTTTGTTTTAGTGCCTCCGCGCCTCGTGCATTAATGATCAGATCAACCCCTTCTGCGGCAAGCGCCTCGGCGCAACTCCGACCCAATCCCCTTGAGGCCGCACAGACCAGTGCGCGTTTCCCTTTGATGTCAAGATCCATTGCTAATCTCCTGTTTTATTTGACGTAAGGAAGCGTGGTTTGCGGGTATTGTCTAGAGGAACCCTGCCGGATCCGATGGGTTGAATATCCGGAAGGCTGTCGCCGCCCGATACCCGAGGCTGCGTCATACGCCACCCAGGCAACATAATTGAAAGGACCTCTCCATGTCAGACCTTCTGGTAATTGCATTCAACGATGAAACTTCGGCATTTGACCTGCGTACCGAGTTGATGAAGATGCAAGGCGAGTATCTGATTAAGCTGGAGGATGCGGTTGTCGTGACCCGCCCTGAAGCCGATGATATCCAGCTGCATCAGGCAATGAACCTGACTGCCGCCGGAGCATTGGGTGGCACATTCTGGGGGACTTTTGTCGGCCTGCTATTCATGAATCCATTGGTTGGTGCGGCTGTTGGCGCAGGTTCCGGTGCTCTGGCTGGTTACCTGACGGATTATGGCATCAATGATGATTTCATGCGGGAAATTGGCCAGAAAGTTGTCCCCGGTGGTTCTGCTCTGTTTCTTCTTGTCCATGAAATGACCAGAGATAAGGTGCTGGATCGTATCGCCGATTCCCATAAGAACGGGCGGGTTATCCAGTCTTCACTGTCAAAAGCCGATGAAGAACGCCTGCGTGAAGCACTGTCAAACGGGGTCCCGTCACGACCGGAGCCTTAGGAAGATACTGCGGCGGCAGACAGGCGGTGACTTGACGAGACGTATGGTCGCGTGACACCACCCGCCCATGCGTCGCCCTTTGCCGCCAGAAGATATGCCGATTGATGCTGCTGCTGACAAAATCCTGCCACCACGCCGGCGGCGGCGGATTCGGCTGTTTCGCTGGCTGGGCGGGTGGGCATGGTGGCTGGGACTTCGGGCAGCGCTTGTGGCCCTTGTGCTGGTCCTTGTTTTTGCGGTGTTCAATCCGCCGACCACGCTGACCATCATACGGAATGCGCACGACTACCCAATTGCGGAACGTAACTGGACCCCGATTGAGGATATTGCCCCGATCATGGCCAGATCGGTCGTTGCGGCCGAAGATGCCAATTTCTGCTTGCACTGGGGTTTTGACATGGCCGAAATCCGGCGCGTCATTGCATCTGGCCGGAATAGCGGGGCATCGACGATCTCACAGCAGGTTGTGAAGAATGTCTACCTCTGGCAGGGCCGGAGCTGGACCCGCAAGCTGCTGGAGGCAGTCATGACGCCGATGGTGGAAGCAGTCTGGACCAAACGCCGCATCCTGGAGGTTTACCTGAACGTTGCCGAATTCGGTCCCGGCATCTTTGGGATCCATGCCGCGTCAGCCCATCATTTCGGCACGACACCGGACAGGCTGACCCTAGTACAGGCCGCACGGTTGGCAGCAATCCTGCCAGCCCCGAAATCGCGCGGCACACGCAATGCCTCAAGGCGCTCACGGGCCATTGCAGACGGTGCGGCTACAATTGCTGCTGATGGGCGCGACAGCTGCTTCCGGAACTAACGTTCACGTCCTTCAATCAGAGTCTTGGCAATCAGGGTTATCATGGCCAGCAATGTCAGCGTCGATGCAGCGGCAAATGCTCCGGCGATGTTCAGGTCATTGAACATCAGCTCAACCTGCAAGGGCAGGGTATTGGTTTGCCCGCGCACGCTGCCTGACACAACCGACACCCCGCCGAACTCACCCACTGCGCGTGCTGTACACAATACTGCGCCATAAAGAAGGGCCCAGCGGATATTGGGCAGGGTCACACGGCGGAATATCTGCCAGCCACTGGCACCTAGTGTCACAGCCGCCTGTTCCTGTTCACTGCCCTGTGCCTGCATCAATGGCAAAACCTCGCGGGCGACAAAGGGCGATGTAACGAACAATGTTACCAAAACGATGCCGGGCAGGGCAAACAGGATCTGAATATCATGTGCCTGTAACCAAGGCCCAAGAAATCCCTGCCGTCCATAAAGCAACAAGTAGCAGATTCCGGTAATGATCGGTGAGATCGAGAAGGGGATCTCAATCGCTGTCATCAGGATGCTGCGGCCGGGAAAGCGGAAACGGGCAATGACCCATGCTGCGGCAATACCAAAGGCGATGTTGACCGGGACGACAATCAGCGCAACGAGTATGGTCAGCCAGATTGCATGCAATGTCAGCGGATTCACGATATTGGCTGCAAAGGTGCGCCAACCCTCAGCAAAGGCCCTCGCAAAGATATAGATCAGTGGTGCAACCACGATCAGAAGGGTCAGCAGGACCGCAAGTGCGATCAACAGCTGTGAAACAAGGCGGGACCTGACGTGCATTCATGCCCCCTTGTGGCGCATTGCCCAAGCCTGAAGTCGGTTCGATACGAACAGCAGGATCAGCGCAAAGAGCAACAGCATCAACGCAATCGCTGCGGCCCCCTGATAGTCGTATTCCTCCAGTCGGATGAAAGCCAACAGGGCTGCGATTTCAGTTTCAAAGGGCAGGTTGCCGGCAATAAATACAACGGCACCAAACTCACCAAGGCTGCGGGCCAATGCGATGGTGCAGCCTGCCAGATAAGCCGGCAGGATTTGTGGAAAGATGACACGTGTGAAGATCTTTGCCTCACTGGCCCCAAGCGTCCGGGCCGCCTGCTCATGGCTTGGATCCAGATCTTCCAGCACAGGCTGGACGGTGCGTACAACAAACGGAATTGAGGTAAACGTCATCGCGATGGCCACGCCCCAGATCGTATAAACCACATTGATGCCCGCAGGTTCAAGAAACTGGCCAAACCAGCCATTGGCTGAAAACAATGCTGTCAGCGACAGCCCGGCCACGGCAGTGGGCAGAGCAAAGGGAATATCCATCAGCGCATCCAGCAATGCCTTGCCGGGAAAGTCATAACGCGTCAGAACCCAAGCCATCAGCAATCCATAGGCGGCATTGAACAGTGTTGCGATCAGCGCAGCCGTTAAAGTCAGGCGAAAGGCTGCCAGTGCACGGGGCGCGGTAATGATCTCCCAAAAGCGCTGTGGTCCGATTTCCGCACCTTTCAAAATCAGCGCAATGACCGGGATCAACACAATCACAGTCAGGTAAAGCAGGGTCGTGCCGAGGCTCAATGTGAACCCCGGCAGGACGCGTCTGGCGCGGATAGGGGCCGCAACGGCATTCATCTGTTGATGAACACCTTGTCCAGAATGCCGCCTTCAGCGAAATGTTCTTCGTTGACCTTGTTCCAGCCGCCATAGACCTCATCAACGGTGACCAGCCTGATCTCTGGGAATTCGGCAGCATGCTTTGCGGCAACCTCTGTATCATTCACGCGATAATAATGCTGTGCCAGAACTTCTTGCGCTTCAGGGGTATACAGCCATTCAAGGAAAGCAGTTGATACTTCGGTCGTGCCGTTTCTTTCGGCATTCGCGGTTACAACTGCTGCCGGAAAGGCAGAAAACAACGACATCGAAGGTGTTACACGTTCAAAGCCTGCATCTGTATATTGCGCGGCGATACCGCCGGTTTCCGCTTCAAACGTGATCAGGACATCACCGATTTCACGTTCTGCAAAGGTTTGGGTCGCTGCCCGCCCGCCAGTATCAAAAACCGGTACATTGGCAAAGATTTTTCCAACGAACTCCTGTGCCTTATCTGCATTGTCATCATTCTGATCCAGGCCATAGGCATAGGCTGCCAGATAGGTATAGCTCCCGTTACCGCTGGTCTTGGGATTTGGAAAAATCGGCTGGACATCTTCACGCGCCAGATCCGACCAGTCGTGGATATTCTTAGGGTTGCCCTTACGGACAAGGAAAGAAGGCAGCGAATAGTAAGGCGAAGCGTCATTGGGCAGCTTTGTACGCCAGTCTTCCGGCAACATGCCGCCCTTGGCCAGCATGTCGACATCAATTTCCTGATTGAATGTCACGACATCGGCGGGCAGGCCTTCCAGAATGGCCCGTGCCTGCTTGGACGAGCCGGCATGGCTTTGATCAATCGTCAGATCGTTGCCGGTCTTTTCCTTCCAGTCGGCAATGAACAACGGATCAAGCGTCTCAAAGACCTCCCGGCCAATATCATAGCTGACATTCAGGATCTTGTCCTGTGCAAGGGCGGGAATTGCTGCACCAAGACCAAGGGCGATCGCGGCAGCCCGGATCAGACCGTTTCTCATGGAATACTCCTCAGGCAGAAAGTCGGATAGGTTCGGCTCCGGCATCCATTGGTAAGGATTTACCGTCCGAAAATAGCGCGCCATGCAATGGGCGCAGGCGGAAGTGATTACCAACCATCAGGACAGGTGCATTGCGGCGGGGTAGATCGACAGGAATTTCGGTTCCGTCGGTTCCGTCGGTTCCGGCAAGCAGTAAGCGCAGATCGGACCCCGTGCTGTTTTTCTGTGTCAGCCGCCATGGGCTTTCGGTATCGGCTTCCAGTACGATATCATCCGGACGCAGGAATAATGTCGCCGGACCATCCGGAATATGACCACAGAACAAGTCTCTTCCATTCAGCCCCGGTGCCAAAGCCCGCCCCCCACGGATCATGACGGGCAATTCATTGACACCACCCATGAAGCGGGCCACGAACGGAGAAGCTGGCTGGTCATGGATTTCATCTGCCGTACCGATCTGCTGAATTTCGCCATCACCCATGACGACAACGCGGTCGGCAAGTTCAAACGCTTCTTCCTGATCATGGGTGACAAAGATAGTCGTCGATCCGGTCTGGTCATGAACCTCACGCAACCAGCGGCGCAAATCCCGCCGGATCGCGGCATCCAGAGCGCCGAAAGGTTCATCCAGCAACAGGACAGAGGGCTGAATCGCCAACGCCCGGCCAAGGGCAACGCGCTGGCGTTGCCCGCCGGACAGCTGACCCGGAAACCGGTCGGCCAGATGCTCAATCTGAAGAAGTCCCAGCAGATTATCCACAACATCCGTAATTTCCGCTTTGTCCGGTCGTTCCGTACGGGGGCGTACGGTTAGCCCGAAAGCCAGATTATCACGAACATTCATATGCGGAAATAATGCGTAACTCTGGAACACAAAGCCGATCCGGCGCTTTTGTGCGGGCAGGTCGAGCCAGTTCTGGCCTGCCACAATCAGCTGCCCGCTGTCAGGCCAGTCGAGGCCGGCAATGATACGAAGCAAGGTTGTCTTGCCCGACCCGGAGGGGCCAAGCAATGCCAGAAGCTCACCGTTATTCACCTGCAGGTCAATGCCGCGCAGCACCGATGTGTCATCGAAACTCTTGGTCAGTCCAGAGATGGTGATTGTCATGGCATCCTCTTGTCGACTGGGAAGTATTTTCTCTGGATGGAACCGACAAGGGAAATCATACCATAATTTTATGACATATCCATAATATTTGAAAAAAGTATTCCTTATCGCTTGATACGTCTTGGCAGCAATCAGCGCTGTCAGGCGGGATTCGGAATTCTGTGCCGGGTGTCCAGCATAGCACAAACCATTTTCCTTATCTCGATAAAACGGCAGGCATGTGTCCTGCCGGGCCTGCACATAGCTGGATCCGCCCTTTGCAGATCCTGCCCGGCTGACGGCAGATCATAAGACAACATCCTGTCTCTATGACGGATATTTGTCATCATATTGACTTATGAAGCCTCTAGGGGCTGAATCCGCATCACATAACAGGGAGTCCTTCCATGAACAGCATCAACCGTCGCGGATTACTCAAGGGGTCAGCCGCCACTGCCGGCATGTCACTGCTGGCAACACCGTTCCTGTCCCGCCGGACCATGGCACAGGGGGCGGGTACGGTGAACATCTTCGCTTGGGCCGGTTATCTGAACGATGAAATTCTGGGTGCCTTCAAGGAAGCCACGGGGATTACACCGAACTACACCCCATACGGGACCAATGACGAATTGCTGAACCAGCTTCGCGCCAATAGCGGCAAAGGGTTCGATCTGATCTGGCCCACTGTGGACCGGGTGCCGAATTATGTTGAATTTGGCCTGGTTCAGCCGCTGGATGAATCGAAAATTGAAGTGGCAAAGGTTCTGCCGAGCGCGTGGGAGAACTCGACCAGCTTGGGCGCGGTCGTTAATGGTAAGCGCTATCAGGTCCCAACCGACTGGGGAACCGAGGCAGTGGCCTTTGAGCACGATCAGATGCCCCTGGAATATGGCACGGCATCTTATGGCGATATCTGGGAAGATGCCGCTGCGGGCAAGGCAACGGTTCGCGCACATTCTGCACTGGTCGGGCTGGGCCTGTGGCTGGAAGCTGAAGGCAAGCTGCCGCGCCCGCTTCTGGATGCATTCAGATCAGCTGAGGCCCAGACAGAGATCTTTGATGTAATCTTGGCAGAAGCAATCGTCCGCAAGGGTAATATTATCCAGTTCTGGAATAATGAAAACGAGGCGCAGGGTGCATTCCGTGTCAATGGAGCAGCCATTGGACAGACCTGGGATTCAACTGCTGCTGCCTTGTCGAAGGAAGGGCTGCCAGTCGGGTTTATCGCCCCGAAAGAGGGCGCACTGGCATGGATGGAAGGGCTGGCCGTTCCCGCCGGTGCCGAAAATCTTGATGAAGCTTACGCCTTCATCAACTGGTTCCTGACCCCGGAAGCAGGGGCAATGTATACCAATGCAACCGCGATCAATTCGACTGCGGTTGGGTCGGCCGAACTGTTGTCCGACGAAGCCAAAGCATTCTTTGCCGCCGCTTATCCGGGTGATGCGCTTGACAAACTGTGGTGGTGGCCAATTCAGGAAAGCTGGTACATTACAAAGCGTAACGAATATCAGGACCGCTTCCTGTCAGCCTGATCACCCGTGATGAATGAAGATCGCTGGCAGGGGTCCTTCCTTGCCAGCCAACCCCGGACGGAGATCCCATGTCGCATTCAGTCGAACTGACCGGAATTGGCATGAGCTTTGGCTCAACCCGTGCTGTCAGCGACGTATCCTTCAAGGTTGAAGCAGGCGAATTTTTTTCGATCCTTGGGCCATCTGGCTGCGGGAAAACTACGATTCTGCGCATGATTGCGGGGTTTCTGGAACCAACCGAAGGCAAGGTTCTGATTGGCGACCGTGATATGCGTGGGCTGGGTCCAAACCAGCGGCCTACTGCAATGATCTTTCAGTCACTGGCCCTGTTTCCATTGATGTCGGTCCGGGACAATATTGCCTTTGGGCTTGAGGCCCGGGGTATGAACCGCACGGAGCGATGTGCCCGCGCGGATAAACTGCTGAAGCTGATTGCACTGGAAGGTTTCGGTGACCGGATGCCGGGTGAACTGTCTGGCGGCCAGCGTCAGCGGGTCGCCATTGCCCGTGCCCTTGCCGTTGAACCAAGCGTGCTTTTGCTGGATGAACCACTATCAGCACTGGACCTGAAGTTACGCCAGCATATGCGGGCAGAACTGCGGACACTGCAAAAGCGCACCGGCGTAACCTTCATTTATATTACCCATGACCAATCCGAAGCCTTGGCCATGTCGGATCGTGTCGCCGTGATGAGTGCCGGAATCCTGCAACAAGTGGCGACTCCGCGCGAACTTTACGACAACCCGGCAACACCATTCGTTGCCCGTTTTGTCGGTGAAACCAACGCTATTTCCGGCCGGATTGCCGATGTTCAGGACGACATCGTGACACTGGATACAGCCTTTGGTCCGCTACATGGAAAAGCAGGCAGAATAGTCGGAATTGGCCGGCGTGCCACGCTTTATATCCGGCCCGAAGCACTTACTCCCGGCACTGAAGGGCCGGATATGCTGTCTGCAACCGTTGACAGGGTCGATTTTGAAGGTGCATTTGCCCTGGTCCATGGCCGGTTTGATAATGGCGTCCCGTTGGTCGCCTCGATCCCCGGCATACGGCTGGCAAATGCCCCGCAGCCTGACATGCGGACCAGTTTTTCCTTTGCACCTTCCCACGCCGTGGTGCTGGCCGATGACTGAACTTTACAGGCGGTTTGGCAGCTGGCTTGCATCCTTTTTCGTCATTCTGGTTGTATTGTGGCTGATCGGGATGGTTGTGGCACCGATTCTGATGACACTGGATTATGCGTTGCGGCCCAACCTGTCTCCGGCACAGGCCGGAGGTCCTCAGGATACATATTCACTGGCAAACTTTGCCTATCTGGCAGGCGAGGATGTCCACCGTAGGATTTTCCTCAAGACAATCTGGGCAAGCGGGCTGGTTGCACTGGTAACGTTGACCGTCTGTTATCCGATCGCATTCTGGATGGCACATCGTGCGACACGAATCCAGCTTTCCATCGCCCTGACAATGCTGATTATTCCCTTTTTCGTGAACGAGGTCCTGCGGACGCTTGGCTGGTACATCATCCTTGCCTATCGCGGCCCGCTGAATGCCGCCCTGATGGGGCTGGGGATCATTGATCAGCCTGTACGCTGGCAGGGTGACCTGGGTGTGCTGGCAGGGATGGTCTATGCCTATATTTTGTTCATGCTGCTTCCCGTCTATAACGCCATCGAGAGTCTGGAAAAGGCCCAGATTGAGGTCGCACGCGATCTGGGCGCTTCGGTCTGGCGCACTCACTGGCGTGTCGTCATTCCCCACGCAAAGGCGGGGATTGCCACCGGATGCGTGTTCACGTTCATGCTGGCTGCGGGCTCCTATGTCGCGCCGGCACTGCTTGGTTCCCCCGGCAGCCGCTGGTTTACCGAGATCATCTATAACTGGTTCTTCGAAGGCGGAGATTGGAACCGTGGTGCAGCCTATGCGCTGATCCTGCTGGCATTATGTCTGCTGATCGTACTGGCCGCACTGCGCATCTTTCGTGTCAATCTGGCGGATGTTGCAAAATGAATGCTGCCGACCGCATATTCCGGGCGCTGTTTGTCTTATACATGACTGTATTCGCTATCTATCTGTTTGCGCCACTGGTGATAATGAGCGCGGCAGCATTCAACGCAAGCCGCTTTCCGACCGTTATTCCGTGGCAAGACACGACACTGGACTGGTTTCGTGCCATGTGGGCCGACCGTGCGATGTGGGATGCGCTCTGGACCTCGGTTGTGGTGGCATTCTTTGTGGTCCTGATATCGGTTCCCGTCGGAACTGCAGCAGCACTCGTCCTGACGACATTACACAGCCGCGCCCGGAGCTTTGCCTATGCACTGATGGTTTCGCCCTTGTTGACACCCGGCGTTGTCATCGGGATTGCCACCCTGATCCTCTGGCGGCAGGTCAGTATCGGGGGCGGGATCGTGCTGATCGTGATTGCCCAGTCAAGCTTCATTGCCTGTTATGTCATGCTGATGGTTATCTCACGTCTGCAACGCTTTGACCGTACGCAGGAAGAAGCCGCACTGGGCCTTGGAGCATCCCGCTTCATGGTGTTCCGGCGCGTGTTGTTGCCATTCCTGCGGCCAGCCTTGCTGGCCTCTGCCGGGCTGGCCGTTCTGCAATCATTTGAAAACTATAATACAACGCTGTTTGTACGTGGTTTTGAAACACCATTGACGGTTTTTATTGCCACCAAGGTACGCACTGGACTGACCCCGGCTGTGAATGCACTTGCGCTGATCATGATTGCGGCAACCATAATCGGTGCCATGACCTACGAAATTGCACGGCGCCGACAGGCGCACAGCATGTCACAGAAATGACAGGACAAAGTTTGATCAGACCTGTGCAGCCACTTCGGATGCAATATTCGTACGGGATTTACGTGTACGTTCAGTTGCGGATTTAAGCTGCCCGCAAGCCGCCATGATATCTTCCCCCCGCGGAGTGCGGATAGGACTCGCGTAACCGGCCTTGTAAATGATGTCCGCAAATTTTTCGATCCGCCCCCAGCTTGACCGCCGGTAAGGTGCTCCCGGCCATTCATTGAACGGGATCAGGTTGATCTTGGCCGGAATTCCACGGATCAGACGAACCAGACGGCGGGCATCATCGTCACTGTCATTGATGCCATCCAGCATGACATATTCAAAGGTGATACGTTCTGAATTCGACAACCGGGGATAATCACGCAGCGCGTCAAGAAGTGTTGTGATATTCCACTTCTTGTTGATTGGTACCAGCTTGTCACGGACCTCATCTGTGGTGGCATGAAAGCTGACCGCAAGCAGACAACCGATTTCCTCGGCAGTTCTGGCAATTTCAGGTACGACACCACTGGTCGACAGCGTAATCCGCCGACGTGACAGGCTCAGTCCTTCGCCATCCATGACCACACCCATGGCATCGCGGACAGCATCGAAATTATACAGGGGCTCCCCCATCCCCATCAGTACGATATTACTGACTAGCCGGGTTTTGTCCCTGGCCTGACCTGGAACCGGCCATTCATTCAGGTCGTCACGCACCAGAATCAACTGGCCAACAATTTCCCCGGCCGTCAGGTTGCGTACCAGTTTCTGTGTGCCCGTATGACAAAAGGAACAGGTCAGTGTACAGCCAACCTGACTGGACACGCACAGCGTTCCTCGGCCTTCTTCAGGGATATAAACCGCCTCAATTTCATGCCCGCCGGCAATGCGTAGTAGATATTTGCGAGTGCCATCTTCGGAAATCTGACGCGTAATGACCTCGGGAACACCGATCTCGAACCTTTCGGCCAGCAGGGTACGGTAGCCCTTTGCCAGATTCGTCATCTGCGTAAAATTACGAACACCCCAGTAATAAATCCATTGCCAAATCTGACCAACGCGCATTTTAGCCTGCTTTTCCGGAGTGCCCGCTTCAATCAGAGCATTGCGGAGCTGCTCACGGGTCAGCCCGACGATATTTGTGTGACCAGTCTCTGGCAGCTTGCGCGGAATGGTCAGCACGTCTTGCGTGATTGGTGCGGTCATGTCGAAAAATCCCCGGGAAGATCGCAAATGTAATGAAAAAGATCCAGCCAATCAAGGCAGTGTTGTGTAACCGAACATTCGGGTTCAGCCTGCATTGATTTTCACCATGCTTCACGGCCCAGAAAATGGAATGGTGACATGAGCGGACTTTATGGTTGACCGGTGAGCAGATGGCCGGTAATCCCCCCCGGAAAGTAGGGGGCTTCAAAAGTAGAATTTTCTTGGCAAAGAGCACGAGGAGATTTCGGATGAAGACCAGCAGATACACAGAAGCGCAGATCCTCGCGATCCTGCGCCAGGCCGAGGGTGGTGTGCCGGTGGCCGAGCTGTGCCGGGAGCACGGCATGAGCAGCGGGTCGTTCTATAAATGGCGGGCGAAGTATGGCGGCATGGATGCGTCGATGATCAGCCAGATGAAGGCGATCGAGGACGAGAACCGGCGGCTGAAGAAGATGTTCGCCGAACTCAGCATGCAGAACGAATTGCTGAAGGAAGCTCTTGGAAAAAAGTGACGGGGCCATCTCAGCGCCGCGAGATGGCCGCCAACGCAGTC
>JBKEAB010000197.1:0-3330 GCA_047971845.1 Paracoccus sp. (in: a-proteobacteria)
CCCCGAGACCGATCAGAATATTGGCCTGATCGTCGGTATAACCCTGAAAGTTACGCCGCAGTTGCCCGGCTTGCCGGGCTGTGGCCAGCCCGTCTTCCGGGCGGGCAAAATGATCTATTCCGATTTCTGCGTAACCATCGGCCAGAAACAGATCGCGTGCCGTATTGAACAGTGCCAGCCGTGCCTCAGGGGTAGGAAGTGCCTCGGAAGGGATCATGACTTGTCGTTTAGCTACCCATGGCACATGTGCATATCCGTAAAGGGCAACGCGATCGGGGGACAACGCCAGCAATTTCTGGACAGATTGTGCCATGCGGCGGTTGTCCTGGTGCGGAAGCCCGTACAGGATATCGGCATTGAGCGATGCAATCCCGCGTGCCCGGATCATTTCCACTGCCTGAGCCGTAATCTCGAAACTCTGTTCGCGGCCTATGGTTTTCTGAATGTCAGGGTCGAAATCCTGTACCCCAATACTGGCGCGTGTCAGTCCGGCTTCGGCAAGGGCATCCATACGGGCATCGTCGATTTCATTGGGATCGATCTCAACTGAAAATTCAGCACCTTGAGCAAGTGGGAAAGCATCAAAGACTGCCCCGGCCAGACGTCGCATCTGATCTGGTGGCAGCAGCGTTGGTGTACCGCCCCCCCAATGAAGTCGTGACAGGTGGATATCGGAGGGCAGGCGGGATCGCAATATTCTCAACTCTGCCAGCAGATCTTCCGTATAGGCCCGTACCGGATCGTCGGATTGGGTGCCTTGTGTACGGCAGGCACAGAACCAGCAAAGTCTGCGGCAAAAGGGCACATGCATGTAAAGGGATATTATGGCCCCTTTGGGGATTTCGGCTTGCCATGCTTCGGTTACATCGGGTCCGATATCAGGCTTGAACTGAGTTGCGGGCGGATAGGATGTATAACGCGGCACACGTGCGTCAAACAGTCCCAGCTGTGCAAGTTGCGATTCCTGTTCCATGCCGATAGCAATAAGGTGCGTACAGGATGTTTCATTGATGCATGTCAAGGCCACGCCTGCTCAGTTTCAGGCCCAGCACGATTATCTAAGCTGTGAAAGCTGTCCAATCCGTTATCGTGCTGTTTGTGCACGTTGCGAAACGGGTGATCTGGAGCGGCTTGACCAGACCAAATATCATCGGACCTATCAGGCCGGGCAGGTCATCGTATGGGCGGGTGACCGGATGGATTTCGTTGCCTCGGTTATTGATGGTGTGGCGTCATTGACCCAGATGCTGGATGATGGCCGTACACAGATGGTCGGGCTGTTGTTACCCAGTGATTTTCTGGGCAGGCCGGGACGTGAGGTTGCCAGCTATACGGTGACAGCGGTCAGCGATATTCAACTGTGCTGTTTCCGACGCAAGCCATTTGAAACGATGATGTTGTCCAATCCACGCATTCCGGCGCGGTTGCTGGAAATGACACTGGATGAACTGGATGCTGCCCGTGAATGGCTGCTGTTGCTGGGACGTAAATCTGCCCGTGAAAAGATAGCGTCCTTCCTGGCCGTTCTTGCCCGTCGTGAGGCCGCCTTGCATCGCCAGACCCCCGGTGGCTGGATGCGTCTGACCCTACCGCTTTCCCGAGAGGCAATAGCAGATTATCTGGGAATGACACTGGAAACTGTCAGCCGGCAGATGACGGCGCTTAAGCGGTCGGGATTGATTGAATTGCAGGGAAAGCGTGGTGTGATCCTGAACAATTATAACAGGCTGGTAAACGAAAGCGGCAGTGATGTTGATGTCATTACGCTGAACTGACGTCATGCCAGCGGCTCCGATTGTCGTGGATGGCCTGAATGCGGTGATCAATTCGGGGATGTGACATCAGCCATGCCGGGGCAGTGCTGCGGGAGCGGGTCAGCTTTTCAAACTTCTCAAACAACGTGATCTGCGGCTCTGCTCCAATTCCTGAACGGATCATCAAGGCGGTTGCAAAGCGATCGGCTTCAAATTCATCCTTCCGGGATAACCGGGCAGCTATGGCTATGGTGGCAAGATTGATAAGTCATGGTCCGATAAATGGCAGAAAACGACCAATCGCGCCAACCAATGTTGTCCGGAGCAGGTTCTGACCGGTGAAATCGATAATCCGGCGCCTGGCGTGCCCATGGGTAATGTGACCCAACTCATGGGCAATGACGCCGGATAGCTCTTCCGGGGTAACGTGACCTTTTTCCATCTGATCGATAAAACCGCGTGTCAGGAATATTCGTCCATCTGCTATCGCCAGTCCGTTGAGCGTTGGAACCTCATGAATATGTGCCCTGATACGAGGCAGTTTCATCGCCTTTCCAAGCCTGTCCAGAAGTGGGTTCAGCTGCGGATGGTCCAAAGGCGTCGAATGTTCGGCCAGCTCACGTTTCAGTCGCCAGACCGAAAAGAACCATATTACGAGGGAATACGCAATAATCAGCAAGAGTGGCAGAAATCTCAGCATGCAGGCAATATGAAGATTAAGTTATCATAATGCCAGTCACCAGACCCATTGATTTTGGACTTCTGTCGTGATTCAGACGCTGTAAGGACACTTGATCAATGAGCCATCGGCGCTTCGGGTTTTCCGGGGGCTGATTTGTCTTAGTATCCAAGCACTGGAGCAAACCCTCCGGCTTCCAGTTGGACCGGCTTCAGCGCGAAGGACAGGATCATGCAACATGATACCGGCAAGTACTGCGTCTTCTACCATCGCTATCACATCATCTGGTCGGCGAAGGTGCTGATCGGGCCGCTGCGGTTGTGGGTGCGTGACATCTGCTGTCAGGTTTGCTGCGGAAACGGGGTCGACATCTTGCGTGGGGGGTGCTGAGCAACCATGTCCATATGCACCGTGTCGGTGCCGCTGAAGCTCACCATCCCGGATCTGATGCGCAAGATAAAGGGCCGTTCGTCTTATCGGGTGCAGCGGGAATGCCCGCATATTCGCAAGCACTACTGGGGGGTGCAGGTCCTGGGGCAGGGGCTGATTTTCAACCACCAACGGACCATCACCGAAGACATCGTACTTCAGGACCTGGAAAATCATATCGCCGATCCTACCGGTGCCAGCCGGTAGTTGTTCAGTGTTTTACGCTCTGGTAAACCCGGAGCGGTTCAGTTTTGACCGAGGTCTCATTGAGCCGGTCCAGATGGTTGGGCATGAAGGCCCGGCGCTTCGTGATCCAGATGCACCGCAGATCGGCGACATCCCTGCGCCTCTGCTCAAGCGCCTGAAGGTCTTTCTTTGTGCATCAGTCCGAGGCCGCGCAGCGCCCGCCGGACGGTGCCGCGATGAACATTGATGCCATGCGTGTCGGCCAGTTCCACCGTCAATTCA
>JBKEAB010000198.1:0-14469 GCA_047971845.1 Paracoccus sp. (in: a-proteobacteria)
CGATCCAGGTTTGTCTTACGATGAAGGTTCTGTTCGGCATGCCTCTCCGCCAAACGACCGGGTTTGTCGAAAGCTTGCTGCGGCTGGCAGGCCTTGACTGGAAAGTGCCGGACCTCAGCACTCTGTGCCGCCGACAGAAGACGTTGAATGTCACCATTCCTGATCGTGACGGGTCGGGGCCTTTGTACCTGCTGATCGACGCGACCGGGATCAAAGCGGAAGGTGAAGGAGAGTGGAACTCCCGCAAGCATACCCGATTACTGAGCCAATAGGATAAAGCCATCCGGGGAAAGGGGAACTGCGCTTGAACCCTGATTTGTGCAATAAAGCCTATTTTCAACCGTCAATGTTTTGATTTAATCGGAAACTAAATTGTAAAGTTGATATTAATGAAAAGATAACTACAGGCACAAATCCGCCAATGGAAATTAATATTGTTTAATATATTAATTATTATCTGATTAATTATTGTTAACCGCAAAACAATATGCGTGAATACACATACGAAACGTATTTGTTCATCATTTTATATCCAAATAATGCATTGCGACACTTTACAGAAAGTAGGTCGGATATTAACCAAGTTTTGCGCATCTTATTATTCTGGGATGTCGGTTTGATGCGTTCAGCGCTGCACATAAATGATTGGCATAATGCAATGATTAATATTGAAAATCAGTTAATAACTAATTATGGACTTCACAGTGAATCAATTGATTCGAATCATATTGGTGAAGATAATTGGTATAGGAAAAACGGGAAGAGAGCTTTTGATATTTCAGTAAGTGCGTTGGCTTTGGCAATTATCGCTCCTCTTTTGGTTGTGTTGGGTTCAGTAATATTCATATATGATCGGGGGAAACCTTTCTTTGTTCATAAACGCCTCGGGCGAGAGGGAAAAAGCTTTGGATGCATCAAGTTACGTTCAATGGCAGCCAATGCTGAAGAGCGTCTTGATGAACTTCTGTCCAGATCGCCTGAGATGCGGCAGGAATGGGAAGAGACTCAGAAGTTGACCGGTGACCCGCGTGTTACGCGGATCGGAGGTTTCTTGCGCAAAACCAGTCTTGATGAATTGCCGCAGCTGGTGAATGTGCTGCGTGGTGAAATGAGCCTGGTTGGGCCTCGTCCTATCGTGCGTGATGAGTTGCCGCGTTATGGTGACGATGCGCCTGCCTATCTGCGTTTGCGACCAGGATTGACCGGTCTGTGGCAGACAACGGGCCGTAATGATGTCAGTTATCAAGAACGTGTCCGTATGGATGCAGCATATGAACAGAACGTTTCTTTTGTCGAGGATCTGCGCATTATGGTCATGACTGTGGTTTCCATGCTGCGTCGGACGGGGATGTAACAAGACTGCCGGAATAACCACGGGGCGGGCGCGAAAGTGCCAGCCCTACCCCCAAGGCAATCCAGCCACCGAAGAAGCGGAAGCTGTCGATGCTAGCCCCCAGCAACATCCATCCCGTCAGTGTCATGGCGACTGCCAGATGCATCCGGCCCAGGTAGGTCATGCCATCGGCCATGCGCAATGAACGCAGTAACGGTGGCAGGATCAGTGCCAGCCAGAGGAAATAACCAAACATGCCTAGCTCGGCCAGCAGCCTGATATGCAGGGAATAGGCAGGGGGCCAAGCCAGTTCAATATCGGCTTCGGTGACATAGCTGCGTACCTCCCAGCTGCGCATATCATCCATGCGGACGTGACTGGGATAGTTGAAACCGTACTGACCAAACCCGACGCCGAAAACCGGACGTTCCTCGAACATGGATCTGCCGGCCTCAATGGCGGCAAGACGGGTGACGTTGGATACGTTCTCAAATCCTCCATTGGGGTCAATCATTCCGTCGGGATTGCCGAATTCGATCAGGTTGGAGACCTTTGTGATCAGGTTCTGCTGGACGCCTGGGGTCATGAATAGTGTCAGTATGGTGAAGCAGAAGGTTGCCGTGACATAGACGAAATAGTCTTTTTGCCGCCGCATGAAGGCCAGAATCAGCATCAGGAACTGAAAGCCTACGGCAAGCATGGCTGTGCGGGATTGGGCAAGGACCATCGCGAACATGACGAATGCGGCATATACCAGCAATTTTCGTGGGCTTGCCCGCGTCATAGCAAAAGGAAAGACGAAGGTCATCATTACAGCAGTCCAGGATGCTTCAAATGCGGTCAGGCGCAGGCGGACAGGATAGAAACTGTTGGTTTCTGCGTGCAGAACCAGAGACAGTATTTCGAATATCTGGGTCAGTATGGGGGTGTTATACCAAGATGCTATTTCCAGAACACCAAAGGCACCCATGACCCACAGGGCAATTTCGGCCCCGCGAGAGATTCCGCGTATGTGGCCACGCTTGACGAAGTTATAGAACAATAATGTTACCAGAGGCCCCAAAGCGACGGCCATGCCTTGGGTGATAACCCTGCTCATCCCGGTGCGCTGCTTGAAGTAGGCAACTGATATTTCATTATAATTCATGACTACGCTGGTAATGATGGTCACCAGGAATGCCATGAACAGCAAGGTAAATCCGACAGGGAAGGTAATCTGTCCTGGTCGCAGGATCAGGTACAGAAAACCGATCGGAAACAGATAGACAAATGCATCTCTGGACAGTTCGCCCAATGGCAGGAAGGGCTGCAGATCGTTGAAGGCTGTGGCTACGACCAAAAGGATAACCAGAGCGGGCGGAGCAAAGTGATTGGCCGCAGCCGTCATCGCCAGGTCTTTTTCTTTATGGCGGTCAGCCAGTTGAAAGGGATTGCCATGAAAATTACGGTGCGGGCAATGCCGAGATAAGCGTGGGGATCGGTCCAGTCAAAATTATCGCGCTGTATCCGCAGCCGGGAAACCAGATTATGCTTGCGCCTGGCAGCCGTGGTTCCGGTTTCACTGACGATATACTGGGTCAGGACCTCGGGGATATTGGCAATGCGAAAATGACGGGACATGCGCATGAACAATTCATAGTCCTCAGCGGTTTTGTAGCGGTCGGAATACAGGCCGACTTCACGCATGGCCTCTGACCGGATCATGATGGTTGGATGCAGCAGCGCCGGGACATATCTCTGACGGCGCTGCATGTCTTCAGGTTTGGTGGGAAAGCGTAACGTGAACAGGTAGTCCCCACTGTCATTGACACATCGTGCCCATGTTCCGACAATTCCCGTATTGGGATTGGCCTGCATGAAGGCAAGCTGCTTCTCGAATCGTCCCGGAAGCGGGATGTCACCGCAATCAAGTCGCGCAATATAGGGGTAGCCACGTTCGAAAATGGCTTCGATCCCGGCATTCAGGGCGTATTCGATACCCTGATTTCGCCCCAACCGTCGTAAGGTGACCTTGTGTGAGCCGTATTGAGGATTAACCTGAACTGGTTCCGGAGATCCGTCATCGACGGCCACGATGTCAAACGGGAAGCTGTCTTTTGCCAGGGTTTCCAGGGTTTCAGTCAGCCCTTTCTGGTCACGAAATACCGGGAGCAACACGCAGATATCAGGACGTGCGGAAGGCTCCGGTTGAACTGCCTGCGGGCTCATGACTGATTTCCTGCAGGTGTTGTAATGATCATTGCCGGTTTCCGCCGGGCACGACGGTTATGCAATAGGGCAATGGATAATCCGATCAGGAAACCGGTCACAATACCAAGCATCATGAGTACGGGCTTGATATTGAAACCGCTTGGTATGGTCGGCACGATCGCTGGTGAGAACAGCTGAACGGTAATCTCCGGTTCGCCCATGCGGCTTTCGATCTGGCGATGTTCCAGTAATAACTGCTCATAAACAACGGCTGTGGCATCGACTTCACGTTCAGCCTCTCGCTGGCTGGCATAGAGGGACGCATTTTCTGCAATTGCCAGATCCTGCTGACCTTCGGCCCAGACATCGGACCGCTGGCTGAGCAGGCGGACCCTTTCGCGCATCGTTTGTGCGGTCTGTTCGGCACTTTCCAGATTGTTGGTCAGGTCGGTAATTTGTTGCTCAAGATTTTCCAGCATCTTGCCATAAACGGCATTGCGCAGCTCAATACGGTAATTCAGGTATCCTTCTGCTATGGCATTGGCCGCCCCGGCAGCCAATGCGGGGTCCTTGGCATTAAAGCGAAGATTGACCACGAAAGAACGGCCGCTATTGGTCACTTCCAGGTTCTGGGACATGTGTCGCAGTAAGACCTGATGACGCACATTACGGTTATCAGCCTGTTCCGGGGGCGCTTCATCAAGTTTGGCTGCCTGACCCAGGAGTTTCAGAATGTCAGGGGGCATGGTGGTGATTGCATGGTTCAGCACGACAGGGGTTGGAACTGTTTCAACCATTGTTGCCGTTGCGGAAGCGTCGCCGAACTGATCGGGAAGCTGCTCTTCAACTGTAATCAGGCCCGAACGTCCGGCGTCCGAGATCAGTTGAGCGGTTGCCGAGTAGTTGGCGGACATGCGATTGGCCATGATGTAAGCACTTAGGCCGCCCAGGACACTTAGCAGTGTAATGAGAATCAGATTATGCCTGATGACTTGGGCAATATCCCAAAGGGTAAAGGAACGAGGGGCTTTCTTCATCGTCAATAATCCGAAAAATAATCCAGAATCTAAAGCAGGTTATGATTTCCAGCATATCTTTCCATATGCTGGGAGAAATAAATATGTGGGTGTATCTTACTGTAAAAACGACGTAGTAATCCATGCCCAATGCAGTCATGACAGAAAATCAGAAAAATCATTCCCACCATAATCTATTCTGACCTGCTGGAATTACAGGAATTATAAATTACTTATGCTATAATATTGTTGCAGTGGCTGTCATGGACAGGTTGGTTGAAACAAGAAAAATAATTCACCCCTTAAGTGTGTAAAACAGATAGCGGTCGCACTTCTTGTAGAGTATGCTGAATATTTTGCCATATTCCGGAACTCATTGTTTGGGGCTGTGGTTCCGGACTGTCTGACCAAGCATAGCTGCAAAGCAGTTTTGCGCTACGATCAAGACGGTTCCAGCGAGCCAGGATTTTTGAACAAATTTCTGTCTTGCCATTGTCTTTACCTAATTTTCGATAATGGCGTCGTATTTGTGCATACCGGTATTCTCCAATTGTTATACAGAGTGCCTGTCGGGCTGTCTCTCGCAGGGATATTGCCGGAAGCAGTGTATGCAGTAGGCAGAAAATTGCCTTTGATCGTTGTCCTGAATTGGCCAGCCGCCAAACACGATCCTGCAGATGATATCCGTTTCTGGTTGCGGCCGGGCAGTTGCGGGCTACGCGGCGATACCATTCATAGGAATGGGCAGCGGTTGTACAGTCCATGGTCAGCCGCTGGTCATTGGGGGTTTCTTCCTTGACCAGACCGGGAGTGTTGGAAATGGCAAATCCGATGCCGGCGTGATCCAGACGCATGACCAGGTCGGTATCCTGATTGACCCGCAGATCTTCATCGAAAGGATGACGACGGGCAATTTCGGCCGGCATGGTCAGCATGGATGTCTGTATGCGAGCAGCATCGCGATAGACATAATCCATCAGTGAACTGCCCCGGCGCCAATGTGGCTGGGACGTAAAGTGAATTTCCCCTGCGACATGCAGGGCGGCCCCGCTGACCAGAACGGCATTGGAGTTTTCAGGCTGACTGTAGAATTCGCGAATCTCCTTATATCGGCCGGGTAGCCAGATATCATCGGAATCAAGGAAACTGATATGCGTACCACGTGCTTCCCGTGCCCCACGATTACGGGCGGCAGGACCACGCCGATGCTGGTCTTGTTGCACAATGGTGACGCCAAGGGATTCCAACAGGGCGTATCCCGCACTCAGATCATTGCTGGAGCAATCATCAACAACAATGATTTCCACCGGTTCATGTGTCTGATCCAGAAGAGATAAAACTGCGCGTAATAAGGGTGCAGCACGGTTGCGATTTGTTATTACGACAGAGAGTAAAAATGATTTATTCACGATACTATTAAGCCGTTAGCAGATGAAATTCACATGCAATTAAAATTATAGTGACATCTCTAATAACGCGGATTATAGCCGCTTTCTGGGCAGTTTCATAGGCAATTTTTTACCAAATCTGGAAATGTAACGCCAAGTTTCCTTGCCTTACTTCGTTTTCGCCAAGAAGCTTGCTTCTTTTGGAAGACTGCGCGACAAAATGATGTTTAAGGATTTATTAAATTATCAAGATTTCTGGATGTAACCATGAGCGTTGAAACACGCTATGATGGTGTCGTTAAGGCGGAGCCATATTTTTCGATTGTCATTCCAGCCTATAACCGTGCCGATAAGATCGGCCGTACGCTTGCGTCCTGTCTGGCGCAGGCTGATCCCGACTTCGAGGTTGTCGTGGTTGATGACGGGTCCTCGGATGATACGGCTGCGGTAACGGAAGCCATTGGCGATTTCCGGATACGCTGTGTCCGGCAGCCGAATGCCGGGGCTTCGGCAGCGCGCAACCGTGGAATCAGGGAGGCTAGGGGGCGTTATGTCGCCTTTCTGGATTCTGATGACGAATTTCTGCCGGAGAAGCTGCGTTTTTGTCGTCAGGCAATGGAATCATCGGCCCGGAAGGACGGGCTGATTGTCTGGTACTCACCACTGTTCTTTCATCGGGGTGAAGGAAACCGGATGATTAAACCAGAACGTCCGATCAGGCCGGATGAGCCAGTGGGTGATTATCTTTTTGCAGAAGATGGGCTGATGCAGACGTCCACGTTGGTTATGCCACGTGATCTGGCGTTGCAGACGGGTTTTGATGAAACCATGCGTTGCCTTGAAGATCTGGATCTGTGCCTGCGTCTTGAACAGGTCGGGGCATGCTTCCGGATGCTGTCTGAGCCTCTGGTGGTCTGGCATGATGATCAGGCTGATGGGCGCCTGTCCTATACCACTTCGGAGCAAGAGG
Source organism: Paracoccus sp. (in: a-proteobacteria) (assembly GCA_047971845.1). GTDB lineage: Bacteria > Pseudomonadota > Alphaproteobacteria > Rhodobacterales > Rhodobacteraceae > Paracoccus. Next base: position 6,898 of record JBKEAB010000198.1, read on the forward strand.
TTGCGACATGGGCTCAGAAGCAGGATCAACGGTTGTCCCCAAGAGCAAGAAGTGGTTTTCTGGCCCGCTTTCTGGTGCCTGAAATCGCGCGTTCAAACCCGGGGCGTGCGATTTCCGTTCTGTGTGATGCTGTCCGGCAAGGCGGATTGTCACATATGCGTGCCGCGGCAATCATGTTGCGCGGCACAGCTCCGAAAACCTATCGCCGGTTGCGCGATACAGCAGTCAGGATCCGTCATGTCCAAAGGTAAGCAAGATCAGAGGGCTTCCCCCCGTCGTGTGTTGCATGTGACCGAGGCCCCGTTGGGGGGGGTAGCCACCTATCTTGAAGATCTGCTGTCATTGCAGACGATCTCCATGCCGGATACCCGGTTCGATCTGATTTCGCCTGAGATCAACCGGGAGGTGCTGACACCTGTGAGGGCACGGAATTTCCGATTTATCGGCTTTGAGCATCGCCGGGGATCGGTCTGGAGCTTGGTGGGGTTGGGCTGGCGGACCATACGGCATATACGCCGCACCCGCCCTGAAATCGTACATATTCATTCAACTTTCGCTGGTGCCGTGGTTCGCGGACTTACGCCGTTTATTCCGCAGAAGACAAAAGTGGTTTACTGTCCGCATGGCTGGGCCTTCCTGCGTCAGGGGCGTCCTCAGGAGCAGCGTCGGATTGCAATGGTGGAGCGGATACTGAGTCGGTGGACTGACCGGATTGTATGTGTCTCTCATAATGACTGGCGTGAAGGGGTGGCCGCCGGGATCCCGGAAGAACGGCTGATTGTCGTTGAAAATGGTGTCAGTGCGCGATCCGGGATGAATATGCCGCGTCCCCCCCGAGAAACAGGACCGAAGCTGATTGCCTTTGTCGGTCGTTTCGACAGGCAAAAGGGGTTTGATATCTTCATTGAGGTGATGCGGCGGCTGGAAGGCAAGGCTCGGGGCGTTGCCATTGGGGGTGCCATTGTCAAGGATAGTGAAATGCCGGAGCCCCCACCAAATGTCGATATCCTTGGCTGGCAACCGCGTGACAAGGCTTTTGATCTTTATCGCCGTGCCGATCTGTTGCTGATGCCGTCCCGTTGGGAAGGGCTTGGTCTGGTTGCGGTAGAGGCAATGCAGGCCAGACTGGCGGTATTTGCCAGCCGGATCGGGGGGCTGAAAGGTGTTGTTGTGGACGGTCTGACGGGCCGGCTGTTCACGCCTGATGCGGTCGATGAAATCGTTGCACTGATTGCCGCCAGCAGTGATGATGAATTGCGTGCTTATGGTGAGCAAGGCTTCCTGCGTTACCGGAATCACTATACCACTGAACGCGTCGCCGCAGAGATCGCCGCATTATACGACGACCTGCTGGGCGATTAGTGTTCCGGCCTGTCAGAGGATGAAGTCATCCTCTCCCAAGTCATGGATACCGTTTAACCGGATGCTGAAATCATAGGTATCGTCCCCATCCAGATCACCCTGAACATAGGTATAACGGTTCGTGTAATCGTGATAGACACCCAGATCACCGGCATTGCTGAGTGTGGCTGTTCCGATGAAGGTGAAGCTTTGCGTACCGGTCGTTACGGTCTGGGCATCAATGCTGCTCAGGTCGATCTTGTCCTGACCGGGGGTGAAATCCAGAATGCGGTCCCAGTCCATCCTTGCCGAGAAGCGGTATACGTCATTGCCGGCTTTGCCGGACAGGGCGTCGTTTCCGACACCACCTTCAAGAGTGTCGTTTCCGTTGCCGCCGTGCAATGTGTCATTGCCGGTCCCTCCGACAAGAAGGTCGTTTCCGCTATTGCCCTGAAGCGTATCATTTCCTTCACCGCCATATAGCCGGTCATGGCCGGAATGTGCTGTCAGCAGATCATTGCCACTGTCACCATATATCAGGTCATTGCCGCCGTTTCCTTGCTGGGTATCATTGCCAAGTCCACCATATAGCGTGTCGTTTCCACGATGCCCCAGTAACCGGTCATCACCGTGACCACCACTCAGCATGTCATCACCACCATTACCAAGGATGGTGTCATTACCGCCCATTCCGACCAGAATGCTGTCTTCATCTGTGCCTTCCAGCAGATCAACGGCATCGCTGCCTTCGATATCGTCACTGTCAAGGCCGGTATTACCGATGACAGGCGGAATGTTGTCATTGCTGGCCAGTTCGGAAAAGGCGTCATAGGCCAGTTTGGGTGATCCGTCGGCGTGACGCAGACCGAATCCGGTTTCAAAATCCGAATCCTGATAGCCAAACCACATGATCGGTCCAGCCCAGTCATAGGTCTGTGCCAGCTGGACGGCCTCGCGCAGGATGTGGGCCTGTTCGGTTTCGGTCACGTTGATAGATTGCCCCCATGTCGGGGCACCAAGTTCGGTCATCCAGACCTGCTTGTCACCATCTCCGTTATGCAGCATCGCGGCTCTGATGCCGTCTTCCATGATTTGCCAGCCATTCCAGGGTTCGTCATCGCTGGGATAAAGTGGGAAAGTATAAGGGTGATAGCCGACGGCGTCGAAATAATCACGTCCGCCATTGGCATAGATCTGTTCCAGATAATCGACCGCACTCCACATGCCGTTTCCCGTTGAGGGAACCGCCGCAGTGCCGCCGGAAATAACAATATCACTGGGGTCTGTTTCCTTGATTGCCTGATAAGACAGCTTCAGTGCTTCTGTATAGTCTGCGGGATCAATGCCCGCCTTGTTGGGTTCATTGATGATTTCCCAGTAATTGATTGTATCGCCATAGCGATTTGCGGCCGCACGCGCGAAATTTGCAAATCCCTGCTGAGAATCTGTTGTGGATAAGGTGGTGTCCATCCAGTCCGGCAGGTCGTTCAGGACGGCGACAATTTCAATCCCCGCTGCTTCGATCAGGTTGAAAATCCGGTCGACCTGAGACCAGTTGAAACTGCTGCCGGCGGTTGACTGAACCACGCTCCAGTTGATGTCGACGCGCACCCAGTCCACGCCAAGCGAAACATAGTCCGCAAGTTCTGCCTGAATCTGGGCGGTTGTTTTGTTCTTGAGTTCGTCAAAAGGGGTAGACATGCCAAGTTGGCCGGGAATTACGTTGGTAATAGGCATCCGTTTTGCTCTGAATTTAAGGTTGAGATGCTGTGCCGTAGCTATCGGCATCGGAATGTTGGCTGGTCACAATGCAACCTAGACCGGTTGTTGTTAGCGCTCTAACGGAAACTGATCAGATGCTGCCCGAAGGGTTGTCCAAGCAGGTTTTCGCCGACCATTTTTGTCAATAAGGCCGAACCAGTGTTCATTATTGCCCATATCTGAACCACGATCACGATAACTATACCAGAAAACCGGCCCGGCCCATTTGGTTTCATATGCAATTGCTATGCTTTCACGCAATAATGCCGCCTGTTCGTCTTCACTGATTCCACCATGGCCTGCATTGCTGGGGGCACCGAATTCGGTGATCCAGACCTTCTTGTCGCCATCTCCGCGCCGCTTCATGATCTGGCGCAGGGGGCCATGCATCATGCCCCAGCCATTCCAACGCCAGTCAGGGTTGGGCATGTCAGGATAGCTGTAAGGGTGGAATGACATGGCATCGAATGCATTGCCCGCACCTGCGTCGTAGACAGCATCCAGAAATGTTGTGGCTGCAACATATTGTACATCCAGAACCGGCCCGGTCCAGTTGGCGGCAGCCAGACCCCCGAAAATCACCAGGGCATCCGGATTTGCAGTCTTGATGGCGTCATGCGCGGCAATCAGCAGTTCGGCGTAGCCTTCGGGGTCGGGGTGAGGGGGCCATGCCCCTGCCATGTTCGGCTCATTCCAGATCTCCCAGGCATGAATGCCTCGTGGAGTGTAACGGCGGACGGCCTCTTCCATGAAACGTGCAAAATCGGCCGGGTTTGCCGGGGTTGATGGCCGGGTCTTGTCCTTCTGTGCCCATTTCGGTGTGGTGCCGACTACGGGCAGGAGCCAGAGATCATGATCTTCCGCCAGCTTCAGGATATGGTCGAATTCCGACCAGTCGAAACTGTCCGGTCCATTTGCCTGAACATCGGCCCAATAGAGATCTGTGCGCAGCCAGCGTATACCCAGACGGGCATAATCCGCGAACTCTTCCTGTAATGTGGCGGGATCGCGGCCACGCAGGGTATCAAGAGGAATTGCCAGTCCGGGGGTGCCGGGGGCATCACTGGCTGACCGGACCGGAGCAATCTCCCCGGATGTAGCTATTCCTGCTGTCAGACATACCAGGCTGAGGCTGTCGCGTACCAGAAATCGTAATGGTTTCATGTCTGCTCCTTGCCATATGGTCATTCTTATCGGGTAATCGGTTGCCGTTTCAGTCAGATGAGCCGCATATTCCGCAATCGTCGCATGTGGCGGGTTTCCTGATGCAGCCAGTTGAGGTGATGCAATATGCGGTGAACGATCCCGCGCCTGTTCATCCGGTGCGGTGGGCCGTGCTGTGCGCCGGGGACTGTAATCCACTCTGGTGAAATGATCCCGGAATCCTGATCCAACGCGATCAATCCGTCCAGATAACGGGAAACCATGCATTCAGCCCCCTTGCGGGATTCTGCCGGTACAGATTCGGGAGGCTCCAGCCATGGGTTGGTGTTAATTTCAAATATCTGCGGACGACCGTCGATAATTCCGTAATCGGCGCGGCCATAGTCGATCCCAGTGATCTCAAAGGCGCGTTGCAATGTCTCATAATCTTCCTGACCGGACAGGAAAGCCAGTTCGCGTTCGGGCTGTGAGACCGTGGCAGGGTCACGATGTTCTCCCTTGCAGACCCAGTGCCTGCTGGTGTCTAGAGCCGATGGGAAAAGATAATTACCAAGCCGCATATAGGACCGCTTTTCATATAGCCCATCCGGATTGCGGGCATCGACATATTCTGTGACACCATATCCTTCGGGATGAGGCAGTGCCGCGATCGCCTGTGTCAGCTCGTCTGGTGTGTACAGTAATTGTGATTTGGGTCCTTCATGATCCTGAACCCCCCGGAGAAAAACGGGGAAGCGCAATGTCTGTGCCGGTGTATTTACCGGAAGCAGGCGAAAGCTGTTGATCCCGGTTTCATGCAGGCGGGCCATGACATCCATCCTGCTTGCAATCCTGTCTGGCCGGTTCAGGACAAGCAGTCCCGGACTTATATCAAGCAACATGTCCAAGCGCCGGATACTGCCAGTCAGTTCGTCTGCTGTCAGGCGCTCGATATCAAGAAACAGCCATGTTGCACGGGGCAGGCGGGGCAGGGACAGGAACTCACCATAGGACAGGATAAAAATCCGGCCATGCAGCGGATGGTTTCGTGTCTCCAATATATCGCGGATGGAATACTGATGTGTTTCTGAAATGACGAAGGCAAGCAAAGTAGAGCCTCATTTTATTTATATTTTAGAATTAATTTCTATGCATCAGCTGTATGAAATCCCGAAGGCACTTTGGACAGATAACAATCATCACCATTGGAAAGGCGATAATACCAGTCAAAATAATAACGACAAGCTGTCTGGCAGAAATGGTAATGTCCGGTCCGGATAGATATAGCCGGTGAATGATTCCAGCCATGATCAGGGCTCCTGCCCAGATCCGGACTATGCGCCATATGGACGGCATTATTTCCTTTCCTAGCAAGAGACCTGCCAGAATAAGTGCGATTACAACCGTGGTTATTTCATATGCGATGAAGGCAATCCCCGCAGTGTGCCGGATTCCGATATAGGTTATGGAAAGAAATATACCGGACATGATGATTAGCGCTAGTGTGCTGCTAAGCAGTCCGTATTCAGGCCGCCCAAGGGCTGAATATCCAGTGTAATAAAAACGGAAAGGCAGGGCAAAGGCGACAGCAAGGCACAGCAATTGTGACAGCGGTACAGATTCGCCCCATCCCGGTCCGACCAGAAGGGGCAGAAGGACTGGTGCGCTGACTGCCAGCCCGACAAAGGCGGGTACGATGATCAGGCCGGTACCCGCAACGATTTCTCCGGCCCTGAGCGCCAGTCTGACGGGCTGGTCCTGCAAGCGGACCATGATTGAGAAGGCAAGGTTGTGCCCGACCCCCATCAATGCCATGCGCAGGGGGTCGACAATACGCAAGGCAATATTCAGCTGCCCAAGAGCAGCTTGTCCAAAATAACCATTTACCAGAAACGCCAGTACGGCTGGGCCGGTATTGGTGATGCTGACATCAGCCAGATGCAACCATGAAAAGCGGAACAGTTCGCGAAAGCGTTTACCATGCCAGCGGATCGGCAGCCAGATCCGTCGGCCGCGCCATATCTGAAAGCCTGCTGCCAGGATTGGGTAGATCACATTTGGCAACAGGCGTTGTATAATCAATGCATAAACTCCCCATCCGGCCATTGCGGCAAGGATTGATGCCAGGCAGGCCAGCGTTGTGCTGAGACCATTGCAGATAGCCAGTTCAACGAAGTGACGCTGCCGGCGCGCCATGGCGCGGGCGACGGCACCGGGGCCTTGAGCAAATAAAAGCAGGCTTGATACGATCAGGGCTGTTGTAAAATGCGGTGCATCAGCCAGCCGTTCTACCATGGGGCCAAATAAGGCGGATAGCGCTACCGATGCCATTGTCAACAGGGCTGAAACAAACAATGCTGTTTCAAGGTGAGAGGTATAGAGCCTGCGTCGCTGTGCAAGGGATTCTTCAAACGGTAGGCCGATAAAGGCGGCCATGACGGTGTTGATGCCCAGCACCATGGTTGCCAGCCCGAACTCCTCAGCACTGAGGATACGTGCCACGACCATGGTACTGATCATTTGCATGGATAACCGGGTCACGGTATCGGCAACTGATGCACCAATCCATATTCTGAAGCCTGCCACAATACCTCCCGGCCAGTTGGACCGGGGTTTTGCAGATATTTTCCGAGTAGCGCAAGATTATCTGTTTTTCCGGATTGTGCAGTTTGCATATAATCTACAAAAAACGGAGAGTCTGAAGGTTCTTTGATATTTTTAATATAGGTTTTATTGTTCAAATAGTTAATGCATTCCGTTGCATAGTCAGGTTCTGCAATGATGCATTTTGTGGGGGGGTTATTAATTAATATTTATTAAATATATATAATTTAATTATTATATCTGGAAATTCCCCAATAAATTTATAATGATATGTGAATGGATGGGAGGTATTTAATGATGTGATATCGTGTAAAAACTATATGGTTGTTGCATGATATTTCTGTCAGATTGAAAGCATGATTGAGCATATATTTGATGGGGCGGGCAGGTTTGGAAAAAACCTTGTCAATTATCAATCGGCGAAATGCCGCCCATCAATCCCTGTGTGGGCTGTTATTATGATCGGTTTGCGGGTCAGTTTTCATTAGGCTCCAGACCCATTAATTTTGATGGCTTGTCGTGATTCAGGCTCTGCGAGGAGACCTGATCGATGAGCAATCTTTTCTGGCTGACGGATGAGCAAATGGAGCGTCTGAAGCCGTTCTTTCCCAAGAGCCATGGCAAGCCCCGCGTTGATGATCGCCGTGTGTTGAGCGGCATAATCTTCATCACTCGCAATGGGTTGCGATGGTGCGATGCGCCGAGGGAATACGGCCCGGCAAA
>JBKEAB010000199.1:0-7015 GCA_047971845.1 Paracoccus sp. (in: a-proteobacteria)
GACGCACCCGAGGCGGAACTGGCTGCCAGCTTCGAAGTCGCCTCCAGTTTCCCTCTGGTACGTGGCTTTGCCGTCGGCCGGACCATATTTGGCGAAGTTGCCCGTGAATGGCTGACGGAAAAACTGGACGATAACAATGCAGTTACGCAGATGGCCGATCGCTATGCGCGGCTTTGCACTATCTGGGATGAGTCACGCGCACATGCGCAGGAGGCCGTATGAACACGATCCGTTTGACCGCTGCACAAGCCATGGTCCGCTGGCTGTCGGTACAGAAAACCGAAACCGATGAGCGCTTCATTGATGGCGTCTGGGCAATATTCGGCCACGGTAATGTCGCGGGTCTGGGCGAAGCTCTGCATGGAATCGGCAATGCCCTGCCGACATGGCGGGGACAGAATGAACAGACCATGGCCCATGCCGCGATTGCCTTTGCCAAGGGCAAGGTCCGCAGGCAGGCACAGGCGATCACGACCTCAATCGGGCCGGGGGCAACAAATGTGGTGACAGCAGCAGCACTTGCACATGTCAACCGGTTGCCCTTACTGATCATTGCAGGTGATGTTTTTGCCAACCGCCGTCCTGATCCCGTTTTGCAGCAGATTGAGGATTTTGACGACGGCACTGTATCGGCCAATGACTGTTTCCGTCCGGTCAGCCGCTATTTCGACCGTATCACCCGGCCTGAACACCTTTTGAGCGCATTGCCCCGCGCCATGCGGGTCATGACGGATCCGGCCAATTGCGGCCCCGCCACCTTGGCCTTTTGTCAGGATGTACAGGCCGAAGCCCATGACTGGCCCGAGATATTCTTCACCCCGCGCATCTGGCATATCCGTCGTCCGGAACCGGACCAGCAAGAGCTGGCCGAAGTCACAAGACTGATCCGTGCGGCAAGAGAACCGGTAATCGTCGCCGGCGGCGGCGTCATATATTCCGGCGCAGAATCTGCCCTTGGTGAGTTTGCCAGCCGGCATAATATTCCCGTTATCGAAACCCAAGCCGGAAAGTCCTCGCTCTCACAGGCGCATCCAATGAATTACGGTGCCGCCGGTGTCGATGGCTCTGCAGCAGCCAACCGGGTGGCAGGAAATGCTGATCTGATCATAGGCATCGGAACCCGGCTTCAGGATTTCACGACCGGATCACGGACCCTGTTCGGGGATACAAAACTGATCAGTATCAATGTTCAGCCCTATGACGCAGCCAAGCATGGCGGGGTCTCACTGGTCTCGGATGCGCGGGCAGCACTGGAGAAGCTGACGGCATCCCTTGGCGGATACCGCTCCGGGATCACTGATCCATCTGTCCGCGCGGAATGGCTGGCTGCGGTTGACGCCCATTGTTCATACCCAAAAGACAGTAATGCACTGCCAACCGATGCACAGGTGATCGGAGCCGTACAGCGTGCCTCTCTGCCCCACAGCATTGCCATGTGCGCAGCAGGCACCATGCCCGGTGCATTGAAACTTTTATGGCAGCCGTCTCAGGGCGGGTATCATATGGAATACGGTTTCAGCTGTATGGGTTATGAAATAGCGGGAGCCATGGGATTGAAACTGGCCCGGCCCAGCCGTGATGTGATCTGTTTTATCGGTGATGGCAGCTATATGATGGCAAATTCAGAACTGGCCACGGCAGTCATGCGGAGAATTCCCTTCACCGTTATCCTGACCGATAACCGCGGTTATGGCTGCATCAACCGCCTGCAACAGGGTTGTGGCGGGGAAGAGTTCAACAATCTCTACAAGGATTGCAATATCGAGACACAGCCCCAGATCGACTTTGTTGCCCATGCGGCCAGCATGGGGGCTCATGCCGTCAAGGCCGATACCATCTCCGATCTGGAAGCACGGATCAGGGAAGCGCGAGAACGCGAAATCCCATCCGTGATCGTCATGGATACCACCCCCGTGCCCGGCCCCGGCGACGGGCTGAGGAATGCTGGAAGCTGGTGGGACGTGGCCATACCCGAGGTGGGTAACACGGATAATCTCAAACAGGCCTATGCGCGATATCTGGAAAACGCCGTGCATCAGAATCTTGTAAATTAAGGCAGAAAAAAATGATCCTTTACGGCACCAATCCCATTGCATGGGCCAATGATGACGACCAGTCCATCGGCGCTCATATCCCGACCGAACAGATTCTGCGCGAAGCTGGTCGGGAAATTGGCTTTGACGGCATCGAAAACGGCCATCGCTGGCCCGAGGACCCCGAGGCTCTGAAATCCCTGCTGAGCAGCTACGGGCTCCATTTCATTTCAGGTTGGTATTCAACGGAGCTTCTGACCCGTTCAGTCGAAAACGAAATCGCAGCGGTTCAGTCACATCTGGCAAGGCTCAGGGCCAATGATTGCAAGGTTTGTATCGTCTGCGAATGTTCCAATACGGTTCATGGCAGTCCCGATATAGCGGTTAACGACCGCCCACGGTTATCCAAGGATGAAATGGCAGCCTTTGGCGCCAAGATGGAAACCTTTGCCGCATATCTGGCCAGCCAGGGCCTGACCCTAGTTTATCATCACCATATGGGCACTGTTGTGGAAAGCCCGGAAGAAATCGACGCATTCATGGCCGCAACCGGACCCACCACACATCTTCTCTTCGATGCCGGCCATTGCACATTCGGCGGCGGAGATCCGGCCGAAGTCCTGCGCAGGCATGCAGGTCGTGTCGGTCATTTCCATGCCAAGAATATCCGCCGTCCGGTGACAGAACGTGTAAGAACTGAAAACATGTCTTTCCTTCAGGGGGTTCTGGCTGGAGCCTTTACCGTACCGGGCGATCCCGAAGGTGCGATTGATTTCACGCCATTAATGGAAATCCTGGCTGATGTTCATTACGACGGCTGGCTTGTGATCGAGGCTGAGCAGGATCCTGACAGGTACAACCCATTGGAATATCAGTCCCTTGGCCTCAAGGCCCTGAAAGCGGCTGCTCGAAACGGCGGGCTGGACAAGACCGCAACCTGAGGAAACCGCCGGACCGGAACAAACCTTGCCATGCGGGTATTCCCGGAACGGGTTTTCCAGCCCCAGCATAAGGTAAGGGGCTGACATAAAGGAAAAGAACATGCCCAACCTCCTGCACAAACCTTTTGGCAATCATGGCAAGGTCCACCAGATCACTCCTCAGAATGCCGGCTGGCACCATGTCGGGTTTTCACTGTACCGTTTGCGGGCCGGAGAAGCTGCGGCCGAAGCCACCGGAGATAGCGAAACCATCCTGGTCATGATCGAGGGCAAGGCCAGCTTTTATGCTGCGGGTCAGGATTGGGGCACATTGGGTGACCGCATAGATGTCTTTGAAAAGACGGCACCGCATTGTCTTTATGTCCCGAACGGGCATGACTGGAATGCCGTGGCGGAAACCAATTGTACGATTGCTGTTTGCACAGCCCCTGGCAAGGGCGGCCACCCTGCCCGGCGCATCGGTCCCGATGGAATCAGCCTGACTCAACGAGGTACGGGCACCAATACCCGCTATATCAACAATATCGCCATGGAAGCAGAGGATTACTGTGACAGCCTGCTGGTAACCGAGGTATTTACCCCGGCCGGACACTGGTCATCCTATCCGAGCCACCGCCATGATGAGGATGATTTTCCACGCATCACTTATCTGGAGGAAACCTATTATCACCGCATCAACCCCGGTGATGGCTGGGCCGTCCAACGGGTCTATACCGATGATCGCAGTCTGGACAAAACCATGGCCGTCAGTGACGGTGATGTGGTTTGTGTTCCCCGCGGGCATCATCCTTGCGGTGCACCCTATGGGTTTGAACTCTATTACCTGAATGTCATGGCCGGACCACGCCGCAACTGGCGCTTTATCGCTGCCCCAGAGGTCATGGACATCATCAGGCGGGATGGCTGAGAGGCCGCGCATCCAGAGAAGGGCCGGCATTGTCCATCAGATGAAGAGTCCAGGCAGGCGGACCTGCTGGACGCCTCTGTCCGTACACGGTAAATCAGAGCCAACAATTCCGCCAGGCGACAGGAGCCCCGCTTTATGGCCAAACGCCCCATCTTTCAGGACGTCTCCGAAGACACCCCCCGCAGCGCCCCCGCAGGCGGCGGAATAATCGACGCAGTCCCTCGCGGGACACGCAGCGCCATCCGGCTCTGGCTACAGGTCATATTTGTGATGGTCACAGCCATGATCGTACTTGGCGGGGCCACACGCCTGACCGGGTCAGGCTTGTCCATCGTCGAATGGAAACCGGTCACCGGCGTCCTGCCCCCCATGGATGAGGCTGGATGGGTTGCTGAATTCAACGCTTACAAGCAGATCCCGCAATATTCCGAAATCAATCCCGACATGGATCTGGCAGGGTTCAGGAAGATCTATTGGTGGGAATGGTCACACCGCCTTCTGGGACGACTTATCGGACTGGTCTGGGCTGCCGGATTCACCTTCTTCTGGGCGACAAAACGCATCCCGGCTGGCTGGACACCCCGTCTGCTGGGCCTTGGGGTGCTGGGCGGATTACAGGGGGGTATCGGCTGGTGGATGGTGCATTCCGGCGTTGCAACAACAACGCTGACTTCTGTTGCCAGCTATCGTCTGGCCATCCATCTTGGCCTGGCCTTTGCAATCCTCGGGCTGATCAGCTGGCAGGTAATGCAATTGTCACGTCCTGAATCCGAGCTGATACGTGCACGCAGGGCCGGTGAGGCAAAGCTGTTTTCTATGTCCACCGGATTGATGCACCTTGCTTTTCTGCAGGTCCTGATTGGTGCTCTTGTCGCCGGCATTGATGCCGGGCGACAATATACCGGTTGGCCGGCAATGGGAGGCGAATGGATCCCGGCAGGGATCTGGGACAGCGCATCAGGCTGGCGCAACTTCTTTGAAAATCCAGCCCTTGTACAGTTCATCCACCGCATGACGGGATATTTGCTGACAATCTTTGCCGTGATCGTCTGGCGGCGAGCACATCGCTCCCCCCATCCGGTGACTCGCGGTGCTTTCATGGTCATACTGATTGCTGCGGCTGTTCAGGTTACTCTGGGTATTCTCAATGTCCTCCACGCCTCCCCACTGGGGCTGGCCCTGATACACCAGCTTGGTGCTGTAGCCCTGTTCACGCTGATCATCCGCGCCCGTCACCATGCCCGCTATCCTTTTGAAACCTCGGTTAGAGGAACCATAAAATGAGCGATTTTGATACCCTGATGGAATTCCAGCGTACGACCGAAGCCCTGTCCTCGGTCACGGAACGCCTTGGCTGGGATCAGGAAACGGTCATGCCGCGCGGTGCAACCGAGCAACGGGCCGAAGAAATGGCCGCAATGGAAGCCATTCTGCACGAGCGCCGTACTGACCCCCGGATTGGTGAATGGCTTGACCGTGCCGAGACAGAAATCGAAGGTCAGGAAGATGCCCGCATGCTGGCATTGATTGATCGCGATTTTCAGCGCCAGATACGTATCCCCGCACGGCTTGCAACAGAACTTGCACGCCTGACATCTCTCGCCCAGGGCATCTGGGCAGAAGCCCGTGCAAATGATGATGTGTCAGCCTTCCTGCCAACACTGAACGACATCCTGATGCTGAAGCGTGAAGAAGCAGCCGCAATTGCAAATGGCGGTAACGCCTATGACGCGCTTCTGGACGATTATGAGCCCGGAGCAACCGCCAAAACCGTATCCGCGATATTCGACAGCATGCGTCCGCGCCTTGTCCAACTGCGCGATGATGTGATGGGTGCCGGTTACCGCCCCCCCGGACTGGAAGGCCAGTTTTCCGCGGAAACCCAACTGCGTCTTGCCCGGCAATGCGCCACTGCCTTTGGCTATGACTGGTCACGCGGACGGATGGATCTTGCCGTACATCCCTTCAGTTCCGGCCGCTGGCAGGACAGTCGGATTACGACCCGCGTTGTGACCTCGGATCCTTTCAACTGCATCTATTCCACCATTCATGAGGTTGGTCATTCCAATTATGAACTGGGGATCGATAGCGATTATGCCTTTACCGCACTTGGCCGCGGCGCTTCACTTGGGGTGCATGAATCACAGTCGCGGATCAGCGAAAACCAGATCGGCCGCTCACGTGCCTTTACCGAATGGCTGTTCGGACGCATGTCCGATGCATGTGACGGCATGAATATTACCGATGCAGAGTCATTCTATGCCAGCGTCAACCGCGTCACCCCCGGATATATCCGCACCGAATCCGATGAGGTACAGTATAACCTCCACATCATGATGCGCTTTGATCTGGAGCGGGACCTGATTTCGGGCAAACTGGATGCCGTTGATCTGGAAGAAGCCTGGAACACCCGCTTTCTGAAAGATTTCGGTATTGCCGTAGATAAACCATCAAACGGAGTCCTGCAGGATGTGCACTGGTCCGTCGGACTGTTCGGCTATTTCCCAACCTACGCACTTGGTAATGTCTATGCAGGCTGCCTGAATGAAGCCATGCAGAAAGCCCTGCCGGATCTTGACAATGCACTGCATCAGGGCGATGCAACCCCGGCCATGGAATGGTTGCGCGAAAATGTCCATCGCCACGGCAGCTTTATTCCCCCAACACAATTAATCGAAATGGCCAGTGGTGTCCCAATTTCAGCCGATCCGATTTTGCGTTACCTTGGGGAAAAGTTCAACGCGATCTACCATATACAAGGACTTACCACCTAGGTTCTGTGGGGATTCAGGATTCCCAATTAGCTTGAGTTCTGATTCAACCTTCGAAAAGAGGAGGGTTGAATGGCCACGAGCAGGCGGATCATCAAGGACTGTCACTGGGCGAGGATGGAACCCCATTGCCTTGGGCTGAAGGCGCATCCAGGGCGCACCGGCAGCGACCCGCGGTTGTTTCTGGAAGCGGTGTTTTGGATCGTGCGCACCGGTGCGCCGTGGCGCGATCTTCCGTCTGAATTCGGCAATTGGAGCACCGTCTACCGACGCTTTCTGGACTGGGCCAAGGCCGGGGTATTCGAGCGCATGTTCAACGGGTTATCTGATGTGCCCGACCTTGAGGTCGCGATGATCGATGCC
>JBKEAB010000200.1:0-5535 GCA_047971845.1 Paracoccus sp. (in: a-proteobacteria)
GACGAACTATGGAAGGCCGTCGGCCAGGTCTGCGACCTCTTCACCGAAGACGAATGCCTCCATTATTTCATTGCCGCAGGATATGAACCCAAATGAGCACGACACGCTCTAGGCGTCAAAAAGGGAGGGGCGGGGCCGCCTGATTGGCCGGACGAAGGGCGGCATGAACACCAAACTGCACGTCATCTGTGACAGCCAGGGACGCCCGCTCAACCTGTTCGTCACCGTCGGCCAGGTCACAGCAATTACATTGCCGTCATCACCATCGCCGCAATTGTCCTGTGGATCAGGTAACTGTCCACACGACCTAAGACTGCTTGCCAAAGATCGGATGGCTGCTCGGGGACCGTGGCTATGACGCGGATTGGTTCAGAGACGCCTTGAAGGGCAAGGGGATGCCTCTGCATCCCGGGCTGGAAACAGCGCAAGGCGATTATCCGGTACGACAAACGACGCAACCGCATCGGGATCATGTTCGGCAGGCTCAAGGACTGGCCAATTGTCGGGGAAACAGTCCCCCGGACTGTTTTCTGATCCTCCTCATATGTCGCAACCCGATACGGCAGATGCCCAAAGGTCATCCTCTCAGCCATCGCCCTCGCAGCAACCGTCATCTTCTGGCTATGAGCCTTGAGTCTAAGCCGTAATCTGGAGCTATCTGCTTTCAGCAGGTAGAGTATTCACTAGTGATCCTGCTTCACCGCCGCGTCTTTTATGATCCTGTTATCCGTTCGATCTGATCGTTCGCCAAGCCCCCGGACTGTGTTCTGATCTTCTGAACCCCATGGATGGTCCGGTCCTGTCGGCGATGCTCAATGTCATTGGCATCACAGCTCAGATCGAACTGCATCTTTTCCCGCAACCGTGGGCGGCATTGGAGAACTGTTGGTGTGGATTAGCGTAGGGCGGCAAGTATGCGCACCCAGCTGCGAGCGCCCTTGGCAAAGCTTTCAACATCGTATTTCTCGTTTGGAGAATGGATACGGTCATCATCCCGTGCAAAGCCGATCAGCATGGCGTCCATGCCAAGGATATTCTTGAAGTCACCGGCAATCGGAATGGAGCCGCCCATGCCGATGAAAACTGCCTCATGCCCCCATTCCTCACTGAGCGCCTGCTTCGCAATTGCGAAGGCAGGATCCGATACGTCCATGACTGCGGCTGGTGAGCCGCCATGTTCATGAAAGTCGACCGTGCAATCATCGGGCAGGAAGCTGCGAATATGTGCGCGGAATGCATTACGGATCTTCGCGGGATCCTGTGTACCGGTCAGGCGGAAACTGACCTTGGCACGTGCTTCTGCGGGCAGGACGGTCTTGAAGCCTTCACCCGTATACCCGCCGGTAATTCCATTGATTTCCGCAGTTGGCTGGTTCCAGACCATTTCCAGAGACAGCCGACCTTTTTCACCAATCGGATGGCATAATCCGACACGAGACAGGAATTCTTCTGCGTCAAAACCAAGTGCATCCCAGTCACGACGCATTTCATCCGAAAGCTCTTCGACCCCATCATAAAAACCAGGCAGGGTGATGCGGCCATTTTTATCTTTTAATGCAGCAAGCGCATGGCACAGGATCTGGAGAGGATTGGCTGCCAGACCTCCAAAACTGCCGGAATGAAGGTCCCGGTCCGCACCGCGTATAATGACCTCTTCACCAACCAGACCCCGCAGCTGGGTTGCGATTGCGGGGCGTCCGTCTGCCGAACGTGCCGTATCGCAGATCAGGGCGAGGGATTGTGACAACTCGTCGCGGTTAGCCTTGAGGAAAGGTACCAGAGAGGGAGAACCGGATTCTTCTTCACCTTCAAAGAGGAGGGTTAGTCCGGATGGCAGTTTGCCATGGATAGTCTTCCATGCCCGGCAGGCCTCGATGAAAGTCATGAGCTGTCCCTTGTCATCGGATGACCCGCGACCCCGAATGACCTGTCCGTCAGCCGTTTCCTCAATGGCCGGTTCAAATGGCAGATTGGTCCACAGGTCAAGTGGATCAACCGGCTGCACATCATAATGGCCATAGAAAAGCAGTGTTCTTTCAGAACTCTGTGGGGTTTTGGCCACGATCATCGGATGACCGGTTGTTTCGCGGATATCGGTCGTGAAACCAAGGCTATCCAGTTCCCCGGCAAGCCACCGTGCTGCCTGCAAGACATCCTTGTCATGGGTCGGATCAGTTGAGATCGACGGGATGCGTAAGAAATCCATCAAGCGGTTGATTGCCTGTGGAAGATCAGTGTCGAGATGATCCAGTATTTCGGTCAGCTTATGCTCTGTCATGGTTTTCCTGAGTGTTTTACTTTGATTCAACTCGTGGAAATTTCGGAGAAATCTTGAAAATTTGCCCTGTATTTCACGACGTTTGACCCTTATCAATGTGGGGTCCGTTCGATTTGACATGATCGCACCCAGCAAGCAAGGCAAGGGACCCGGCGATGAATTATGAAGCTGCTCTTGATCAGGCCATCGGCAAGCTGCACGATGAAGGCCGGTATCGCACATTTATTGATATTGAACGTCGCAAGGGCGCCTTTCCGAATGCCGTCTGGACACGTCCCGATGGTTCTGAACAGAATATTACCGTCTGGTGCGGGAACGATTATCTGGGCATGGGCCAGCATCCGGTTGTTCTGGCTGCGATGCATGAGGCACTGGATGCGACCGGTGCCGGCTCGGGGGGGACGCGCAATATCTCCGGTACCACTGTTTATCACAAAAATCTGGAAAATGAGCTGGCAGACCTGCATGGCAAAGAAGCGGCACTTGTTTTTTCCAGTGCCTATATTGCTAATGATGCGACGCTTTCGACCCTGCGCAAGCTGTTTCCCGGTCTGATTATTTATTCAGACGAACTGAATCATGCTTCGATGATCGAAGGAATCAAGCGTTTTGACGGAGCCAAGCGTATCTTTCGGCATAATGATGTGGCCCATCTGCGCGAACTGCTGATGGCTGACGATCCGGCTGCACCGAAGCTGATTGCCTTTGAATCAATTTATTCGATGGATGGGGATTTTGGTCCAATCGGGGCGATCTGCGATCTTGCCGATGAATTCAATGCACTCACCTATCTGGATGAGGTTCATGCGGTTGGTATGTATGGGCCCCGTGGTGGTGGCGTGGCCGAACGCGACAATCTGACAGACCGGATTGATATCTTCAATGGTACTCTGGGCAAGGCTTTCGGGGTGTTCGGAGGATATATCGCTGCAACGGAAAAAATGGTTGATGCGATTCGTTCCTATGCACCGGGATTCATCTTTACGACATCTCTGCCGCCGTCCATTGCGGCAGGGGCAGCGGCCTCGATTGCCTTCCTGAAGACGACAGAGGGTCAGAAATTGCGCGATATGCAGCAATTGCATGCACGCATCCTGAAACTGCGCCTAAAAGGGCTGGGTATGCCGATCATTGATCACGGGTCGCATATTGTGCCAGTTCACATCGGTGATCCTGTCCATTGCAAGACACTGTCGGATATGTTGCTGAACGATTTTGGCGTTTATGTACAACCTATCAATTTTCCGACCGTTCCGCGTGGAACTGAACGACTTCGTTTCACACCGTCTCCGGTGCATACACCTGACCAAATCGATATATTAGTACACGGAATGGACGCGCTATGGTCGCAATGCGAATTGAATCGCTCCGCTATAGTTGCATAATGTATCTCTTGGGGTGAACCTCTCTCGCGTCTGTGATAAGCTTATCTTAAATAAGATATGCAAGGCTGCGATTCGCGTGGCTTGTGACGGGCAGAAATATAGGACAGGCGTTAATGTTTGGGCGGACGGCAAAGGCTGCGCCACAGTGTGTCGAACCTGTGTTGGACGATACAGGGGCCGATGAATTCGATACTCGGCTTGGCGATTTGATGCGCGGCGAGAGGGCAACGTTAGGTAAGTCTTTGCTGGATGTGCAGCGGGAATTGCGCATAAGGGCAAGCTATGTCTCTGCCATAGAGAACTGTGATATCTCGGCCTTTGATGCCCCCAGTTTCATTTCCGGATATGTGCGGTCCTATGCACGTTATCTGAAGATGGATACGGACTGGGTATTCGCCCGTTTTTGCGCCGAATCAGGTTTTCAGCCAATCCATGGCATGTCTCCGGTTGCCGCTGGGCCGAAACCGCAGCGGCGTCCGTCCGATCCGGTTGAGGCTCTTGCCAATCCACGGGCATTGTTCATTCCGCAGCCTGAATCTTTCTGGTCATCGGTTGAACCACGCGCCATCGGTTCAGTCATGGTGCTGATCGCATTGGTTGCCGGTTTGGGTTATGGTGGCTGGTCGGTATTACAGGAGCTGCAAAAGGTTAATCTGACGCCTTCGGATCAGGCCCCGGCCGTCAATGCCGCCCTGGATCCTGCTGAGGTCACAGCACAGCCTGTCATGGATGAGATGAGCGATCTGGCCGTGAACTTGCCACAGCCGGAAGGATTTGACCGGATCTATCGTCCGCAGGTTCTTGAAGTTCCCGTTCTGACGGCAAGGGATGGCCCGATTGCCGCGATTGATCCGGAGCTTCCGTCACCGACAGAACTGGCGGCTTCCGTTGTTATGGGAACATCCTCGGGTACTGCACAAGGTGTGTCGGGAACAACCTTTCAGGATGAGGATGGTATTGGCAGCAGGATCACTGCTCAAGCTGATGGTTATGGCCCTCATCTTCCGCAGGAACAAATGGCAGTGCGGGCCATTGCACCCGATGCACCGGAACTGGAATTGCTGGTTGTTCGTCCGGCATGGGTACGGGTCACCTCGGCTGATGGTACCGTGCTTCTGGAGAAGACGATGGATGCAGGTGAACGTTTCGCCATGCCCAAGCTCGAATCTCCGCCAATTCTGAGGGCCGGGAATTCAGGTGCGGTCTATTTCGCGGTGAATGGCCGGACCTATGGTCCAGCTGCTCCGGGCGCTCAGGTTATCAAGAACCTTGAGATGTCGCCTGCAAGCCTGACTTCTCGTTACGTTTTTGCTGATTTGTCAAAAGATGAGGATCTGCGTAACCTGATCTCTGTTGCGTCTGCCAGCCCCTCGCTAATGTCACCCGATGTCGGGAATGTACAAGCTGTCCCGCTGGGACAGGACTGACAAGAAGGGGCCGGGGAGGCCCCTTTCTCATTATGTCAAAGATGGGCCCTACATTACCTAAATTGCAGTGGAATGTCCGGTTTCTGACATGTCGTAGCCGTCCAGCTGGCGTGCTATCATGCGGGTCAGGGGACGGGCCTTCACGGGAATTGACAGGTTGCCATCACAGTCAATCTGTACCATTTGCCCGAAAATATGCCTGATTGGGGCAAAGAGTGCTGACAATTCTGCTTTGTCAAAATTGAAACGTTCTCTCATTTCGTTGGCATCAATACGGAAATCACACATCAGGGCTTCGATCATGCGCGACCGCCAACGGTCTTCGTAGCTGAAAAGATGCCCGCGCTTGGTTGAAAGACGGCCTTCGCGAATTGCCTTGCTATAGGCACCGGTTGCCGGTTCATTCTGTGCGAAGCCCTGCGGATAGTGTGAGATGGACGAGGCC
>JBKEAB010000201.1:0-33063 GCA_047971845.1 Paracoccus sp. (in: a-proteobacteria)
CCCTGCCGCGCCGGTGCCGTCGAGCCCGTCGCCCGGACCCTCTGGTCAAGCTTGATCGCAGAGCTCGTGCTGACACCGAAGCGGATGGCTGCATCCCGCCGGGTATGCCCAGCCTCGATATGCCGCTGCACCCTGTCTCTCAGATCGGAAGAATACGCTTTGCCCATGTGATCCACCTCCAATCATGGTGAATCACAAATTCGACCGTACGGGAATCCTCGGATTCCCGTTTCGTGCAAAACGCTCTAGGCTGTTGTATTGCAAATATGTTTCGATTAATATCGAAGTATGAAGGAAGGTCCCGACATTGCCCATATCGCGTCGCTGATCGGTGATCCGGCGCGTGCCAATATGCTGACGGCGCTGATGGCTGGACATGCGTTGACCGCCGGTGAGCTTGCACAGGAAGCGGGAATTACCCCGCAGACCACCAGTAGCCATCTGTCGCGCCTTGTCGATGGTGGGTTGGTCCGGCTGCGCAGGCAGGGACGCTATCGTTATCACGAACTCGCATCTGCTGAGGTTGCTGCGGCGTTGGAGGCGCTGATGGGGCTGGCCGCCGGAACCGGACAGTTGCGCCGCCGCCCCGGTCCGCGCGATCCGGATATGCGCCGTGCCCGCGTCTGCTATGACCATCTGGCGGGGGAAATGGGAACGCTGATGTTCGAATCAATGCTGGCGCGGGGGCATCTTGTACGTGATGCTGACGATATTGGGCTGACGGAGGCAGGGCAGGCATTCGCCCAGGAATTCCTGAATGACAGGTTGACTGGAACTCCGCGCAGCCCGCTCTGCCGCGAATGTCTTGACTGGAGCGAGCGACGATCCCACCTTGCAGGGCGAATGGGCCGGGCCATACTGGCACGCATGATCGCGCTTGGCTGGGCCAGAAAAGCGGCTGACAGCCGGGTGATCCGCTTCAATGTAGAGGGCGAAAGACAGTTCCTTGCGATGTTTCCCGGCTGATGCCGGGTTTTGCGGTTGACATGACCAGCTGGATGGATAAAAGGCAGGCTTCATGAATTTCCACGGTGGCCGTCCGGCGCTGCCGCAGCAGGAGCAAGTACGATGGCGAAGCCGACGACGATCAAGATCCGTCTGAACTCGACGGCCGGGACCGGGCACTTCTATGTCACCAAGAAGAACGCCCGTACCATGACTGAAAAGATGACGGTCAACAAATATGACCCGGTTGTGCGCAAGCATGTCGAATACAAGGAAGGCAAGATCAAATAGGATCATGCCAACTGCTTGACGAATGAACCGCGCTCAGGCGCGGTTTTTCATTTTCAGCCTTCTGGTCAGGATATTTCTGCCATCAGAAGAAAGGGATCAGCGCCGTCTTCTTGTCAGTCCGGCCCCAAGGATTGCTGCAAATGCTGCAAGAACGATTGGCCAGCTGCCTATACGGGTCCAGATAGTGCCGGGCAGTGGGGCAGGCAATGCCGCATCAATATGACCGCTGATATCAAGAGGAAGCTTTGACGTGATCCGCCCGAGCGGATCAATAGCGGCCGTAATGCCGGTATTGGCAACTCTCATTAGTGGTAACCCGGTCTCAATGGCACGCAACCTGGCCTGTGCCAGATGCTGAAAGGGGCCTGACCTGGTTCCGAACCATGCATCATTGGTGACCTGAAGAAGCCATTCAGCCCCTTTGACAGCCCGCAGATGTCGAGGAAAAATTGCCTCGTAACAAATCAGGGGCTGTACTGGTGGCAGTCCTTCAGGTGTGATTACTGTGGGGCCTGTGCCGGATGTATAACCATATCCTTCCTGGGCGGCAAAGGCTCCGATCCCGAGTTGTGCCAATATATCGCCCCAAGGGATATATTCCCCGAATGGAACAAGGTGAAACTTGTCGTAAATCTGTGCCACCTGACCGCCCCGGGATATCTCGATCAGCGAGTTGTAAAAGCGGCTATCATCGGCGCGTTGTATTCCCATCAGGACAGGAGTGCCGGCGGCTTCACTGATTACCGGCAGGGCTTCTTCACCGTAATTGAGAAGAAAACTGACAGCCGTTTCCGGCCAGATCACCGCGTCGGGCAAGGGACCTTCTGGTGGGATTGCGCTTTCTGTGAGCAGACGGTCCCAGAAGATTTGTGTCCATTCCGGGTCCCATTTCAGGGCCTGATCGGCATTTGGCTGTACAAGCCGTAATGTGATGTTTTGCGGAATAGCCGGTGCCTCCAGACGTTTAAGCCCGCCAGCCCAGAAAACTGCAATCAACAGGATAGATAATATTGTACCGGGAAGGATACGTCGCAACGGAGACCGTGACCCCTCTTGCCCTTGAAAGGCGATGGGAAGAGTGGCGGTAATGGTGCAAAGTGCAGACAGCCCGATTGCTCCGATCAGGGATGCTGCCTGTGCAACGGGGGTATTGATCCAGATATGGCCCAGCAAGGCCCATGGAAACCCGGTGAAGATCCAACCGCGCAGCCAGTCAGAAATAATCAGGCCGGCGGCAAAGGCGATACTGCGCGGCAGGTGACCAACGGTGATCCGACCGGCCATCCAGCCTGGCAGGGCCCAGAACAGGCCACCGCCGATGGCCATGAAAACCAATGCGAAGGGGGCCATCCAGCCATGGATTTCCGGTTGAACCAGAAAGGGTTCGGTGATCCAGTTTAGTGCGAGTGCGAAGTAACCGGCCCCTGCCATTCCGGCATGCCATGCCGCAAGTCTGGATGTTGTGGCCTGTCCAACGCGCCAGATGATGAGGCCAAGCGCCATGATGGTCAGTGGCCACAGGCCCCAAGGGGCCTGACCCAATGCGCAGGCAGCACCGAGAATGAAATCAATCAGCCGCGCAGAAATGCTCCGCTGGTACATGAAGGGGCGGGGGAGCATGTTCTGAACAGGCATGATCCGTAATTAGTCTTCCTGAATTGTATCCTGATCGTCAGTTGTGGACGGGGCTGGTTTGGCTGCTATCTTGCGGCTGCGTGTTGTGGTCCGCCGTTTTGGCTTTGCAGGTGGTGCTTCCGGGTCAGCCTCCGGTGTTTCTGATCCGGCAGAACCGGGTTGTCGTGTTTCTGGCTGCGCCTCATTGGTTGTCGGCAATTCTGCTGCATCCTCAGGTTTGGCGGCTGTGCTTTTGCGGGGGGAGCGGCGACGTGTGACCTTCTTTGGTTTTTCCGGCGCCGCCTCATCCGTCATAACACTGTCTTCGGGTTGAGGTTCGGCAACGGCTGCGGTTTCCGTCTTTGCCTTCTTGGGTGAGCGGCTGCGGGAGCGGGTTGCTTTCCTGGCCGGTGGCTTTGATGCATCAGCCGTATCCGGTGCAGTGGGTTCCACGACTGTCATGCCGGCAGTGGGTTCCGTGATATCGGTGTCGGGGCTTTCTTCGGCTGCCTTTTCGGGGCTGGTCCTTTTGTTGGTGGCCCGGGCCGCTTCCTCTGCGGCATTACGTTCAATCACAGCTTCTGTTGCGGCAAGGGCATCGGCAAAACTGTGTTTCAGGAACTCAGGGATATGATCCCCCATGCCGGCAACCCGGCGGCCGGAATCCCGGTCACCCTGACGGCGATCACTGCGCCGTTCCCCGCGATTCTCATTCCGGGAAGGAATATTTGCCTGATCCCTTTCGGGTTCATTCCAACTGGCTGTATCTTCCCGGCGGTCGTCATTACGGCGGCTACGGGAACGTGAGCGGCTGGAGTTGCGCCCGTTATCGCGCGTGGTGCGTGGTGCTGCTCTGGCTGCATCGGAAAGTGCAAAATCTTCGGGTGATTCAGCGCGGGGCAGGGTCTGTTTGACCAGTTGTTCAATTGCCGTGAGATATTTTTCATCGGCAGGTGTCGCGATGGAATAAGCCGTGCCCTGTCTGCCGGCCCGGCCAGTGCGGCCGATGCGGTGAACATAGTCTTCGGCGTGGCTGGGCAGGTCAAAATTGAAGACATGGCTGACGGCCGGAATATCCAGGCCCCGTGCGGCCACATCCGATGCAACAAGGAAACGTAAGGCTCCGTCCCGGAAAGCTTCCAGTGTGCGCATCCGCTGCGTCTGATCCAGATCCCCATGGATGGGGGCACCATCAAGGCCATGAGCCTTCAGGGATTTGGCAACGATATCCACTTCGGTCTTGCGGTTGCAGAAGATAATTGCGTTCTTCAGGTCGTCACCTTCCGCATTGATCAGGGCACGCAGTAATTCGCGCTTTTGCTTGGCGGTCTGGTCTTTCCGGGTAGGCGTGATTTCGACCAGCTTCTGAGTGATGGTTTCGGAAGTCGTTGCCTGACGGGCGATCTCGACACGTTCGGGAGTATGCAGGAACGTGTTGGTAATACGTTCGATTTCAGGGGCCATGGTGGCTGAAAAGAACAGTGTCTGACGGGTGAAGGGAGTCAGTTGGAAGATGCGTTCGATATCGGGAATGAAACCCATGTCAAGCATCCGGTCGGCCTCGTCCACGACCATGACTTCAACACCGGTCAGTAACAGCTTACCACGTTCGAAATGGTCCAGCAGACGGCCTGGCGTTGCAATCAGGACATCGACACCCCGGTCAATCAGCTTATCCTGTTCGCCAAAGGAAACACCCCCAATCAGCAATGCCTTGGTCAGCCGGGTATGCTTTGCATAGATATCGAAGTTCTCGGCCACCTGAGCGGCCAGTTCGCGTGTCGGGCACAGAACCAGCGAACGCGGCATGCGCGCCCGGGCCCGGCCACGTGACAGGCGTGTGATCATCGGCAGGGTGAAGCTGGCGGTCTTACCAGTGCCGGTCTGTGCAATCCCCAGTACATCACGTCCCTCCAGTGCGGGCGGAATTGCGCCCTCCTGAATTGGGGTGGGGCTTTCGTAACCTGCCTCGGCAATGGCCTTGAGAACTTTTGAATCGAGCTTCAGATCGGAGAATTTTGTCATTTGCGTCCGTTCGCTGCACCAGATGCGCAGGTGAAAAAATGGGACGCAATCCTACGCCCTTCGATTGTCCGCCGGATGTGGACTGATTTGCCCTAGCCGAAAGCTCCAGAGTCGTCAATATTTGCAGAAAATCAACATTTGATTGCGGCCAGCCGGGAACGGAATGAGCCCTTGAATGGTTGCCTGTCACACAGGCTGAGGGATTGAGAATGGCAGTTGATCATGCTGGCGGGCTGGACCCGGTTGCGGCATTCGCTCTGGTTGGGGTTGTCGGTGTCGGTGCCCAGTGGCTGGCTTGGCGTTTCCGGATGCCGGGTATCGTCGTCATGCTGGTTGCCGGTCTGATTCTTGGACCGGTAACCGGAATCTTCGTGCCTTCACGTGATATCGGCCCTCTTGTCAGTTCAATGATATCGCTGGCTGTCGCCGTGATTCTTTTTGAAGGCGGGCTGACCCTGAACCTGAAGCAACTGGCGGATGCCGCACCTGCCGTGCGCCGGCTGGTATTTGTCGGGGCCCCTCTGGGCTGGCTCCTGTCGTCGCTGACCCTTGCCTATATTGCCGGACTCAGTTGGGAATCCTCGGTCGTCTTTGGAGGGGTCATGATCGTGACCGGCCCCACGGTGATCGCACCGCTTCTGCGGATGGCCAAGCTGCACAACCGTCCGGCACAACTTTTGCAATGGGAAGCCATCGTGAACGATTCCGTTGGTGCCCTGGTGGCTGTGGTTGCTCTGGTCATTGTCCTGGTCCGCCAGCAACAACTGGGCGCGGCTGAAGCAATCTGGACGGTCGGTTCCGGCATCGCCTTTGCCGCGTTGATCGGTCTGGGGGCTGCATTGTTCATTGTGAAGGCGTTCCGTGATGCTCTGGTGCCGGAATACATGAAGGTGCCGATGCTGTTTGTTCTGGTGCTGGCAGCCTTTGCTCTTGCCGATATGGTCCTGCACGAATCCGGGTTGTTGGCGGTAACGGTAATGGGGGTGATTATTGCCAATGCCGATCTGCCGTCCTATCAGGAAATCTATCGCTTCAAGGAACATGCAACGACATTGTTGTTGTCGGGTGTATTCATCCTGCTGGCATCTGATGTGAAGCTGGATATGCTGGAATTTCTGAGCTGGCGCAGCATCCTTTTTATCATTGCCGTTGTCGGACTGGTCAGATCGCTGACTGTCATGGGGGCCTTGGCAGGGACAGCTGTTCCAATGAACGAAAGGCTGCTTGTCGCGTTTACCGGACCGCGGGGGGTGGTGCTGCTGGCAATCTCGGGACTGTTTGGTGAACGGCTTGTGGTGTCGGGTGTTGCCGATGGGGCTGTATTGCAGCCTCTGGCTTTTATTCTGGTTCTGTCAACGGTCATCCTGCACGGCTTCACACTGAAGCCGATAGCGCAATATCTGGGCCTCAGTTCAGGTGGAAAGCCCGGCATGGTCATTGTCGGGGGCTCGACCTTTTCGACCGGACTGGCCACGGCGCTGAAAAATGCTGATGTAAATGTGCTGATAACCGATTCAAACCGGGGACAGCTGGGTACGGCGCGGCAGGCGGGTATTCCGGTTTATTATGGCGATATCCTGTCAGAAGCAGCTGAACACGGCGTCGAATTCATCGCGTATTCCACGATCCTCGCGGCATCGGATAACGATGCCTACAATACGCTTCTGGCAACCGACCTTGCACCGGAATTCGGGCGTTCGGCAATCTGGCAGGTCACCCGTGTCAGGGAAGACCGGGTACGTCATGCCCTGCCGAACCAGCTTGGCGGGCAGGCGATCAATGGCAATCGTACTTTGGCACAATATCTGGACCTGCTGGCAGATGGCTGGATATTCCGCACCACCCGCCTGACTGAGGAATATACCCTTGATGATTGGTATGCGGTGCGTGAAGGTGCTATCCTGCTGGCTGTTGTCCATGAAAACACGGTCCGGTTCGTTGGCCGCGATGAGGACCTGACTGGCAAGCCGGGTATGCGTATCATATCCTTGCTTCCCCCTGAAATAGCCGAAAGGATCCGTCGAGAAACCGAGGATGCGGCAAGGGAACGTGAACAGGCACGGGCAGAGGCGAAAGCTGTGCGCAAGGGAGGTGGTGAAGGCGGTGATCCCGGTGACCAGTGGCAGGCTCCGCACGGAAAGGCCTGAACCCGGCGGAAACGGATCCGGGACAGGCCTGCGCCCGCATTGTCAACTTTCGGAGCAATCAGTGATTACGTTTTTTCCAGCGGCGGTGGACCCAGAACCATTGGCCGGGGTAAGCACGGATCTGCCTTTCCAGATCATCATTGAGCGCCTGCATCATGTCTTTTGGGGTGGTATGCCGGACCGGGGTTCCGACCTCGACTGAGAAGCTCAATCCGTCAGGCTGCCGGCGACCTGAAATCGGAACCAGCAAGGCGTCATAGCGCAGGGCCAGTTCGGCTGGGGTCAGGACTGTGCGAGATGGCAAGCCGAAAAAAATCAGGTCAGGGCCGTCATGAACGAACTGATCGAAGCCAAGGGCCAGCATGCCGCCGCCACGCAGGAATTTAAGCATGGCAGCAAACCCGGCGCGGCCGCGGGGAAAGATCGGTTCTGCAATGGCCTGCATTGCCGGGATATAGTGCGCATTGAAGGCGGGATTGTTCATGGGGCGGTATAGGGCACCCACGGGCCAGTCCTGTGCGGATAAGGCTGCACGCATGGCATCGTAATTTCCGAAATGTGCGCAGGCGAGGATGACCGGGCGTTCTCTGGTTGCTGCGTCATGCAGGGCCGCAAGACCGGGACCGGTCAGTGGGTTGGATTTGCGGATCCGACTTGTGAATTCTTCTCCGGAATAGATTTCCGCCATGGATCGGCCGGCATTGTCCAGGACATCATGGGCGATTTGCTTACGTTCAGCTTCCGGTAACTCCGGCATGGCAAGGTTCAGGTTCTCGCGTGCCCGGCGTGCCCAGCCCGCAACCGGTCCCAGAATTCGTGAAAAGAACCAGCCGACGATCGGAATGCGCCGGTGATAGGGCAGCAGTTGTGCCACCCCCATGACACCAAGAAAGGCTGCGTTTGCCAGCCGGTCAGTGATGCTGACCTGATCGTCATTTGTCTTGGGTTCACTCATTCCGGGCCTGTTGTGTTTCGCGCGACCAGATATAAAGACCGGCTCCGACGATAATCACGGCCCCGAGGATCGTCCAGCTATCAGGCAATACGTCCCAGAACAGCCAACCCCAAAGTGCTGCCCAGATCAGCCCTGTATAGCCGAAGGGAGCAATGGCACTGGCTTCTGCCAATGAAAATGCACGGATCAGAAGTGCCTGTGATGCTGCACCTAACAATCCGATGGCGGCAAAGGCCCACAGGTGCTGCGCCTGTATGGGTTGCCAGAAAAACGGCACGACCGTTGTGCTGGCAAGCGATCCGACCATGACTGACCAGATCAGTGATGTTGCCAGTGGATCTGTTCTGACCACGCGGGTCAGAAGGGATCCGGCCGCGTAAGTGAAGGCACCTATGACCGGCAGGATTGCCGCAGGATGGACGACCCCCATGCCGGGGCGGATGATGATCATGGCCCCGATCATTGCCGCGATGATTCCCATGATGCGCCGCCAGCCGATTTGTTCGCCCAGAAACAAGGCACCGCCAAGGGTGATCAGAACCGGGTTCATGTCCATGATCGCTGTTGCCTCGGCTATGCCGATATACTGGATGGAGGTAAAGAACAATGAAGCCGAAGCAAGCTGAGTCATTCCACGCCAGAACTGGGCCATTGGCCGGGACGTGCGCAGGCCGGGCAGGAAACGTGACCGGTAAACCAGTATCAATACGGCCAGATTGCCCATGAAGCGCGCCCAGACGATCTGTGGCGGCGCATAGCTGTTACCCAAGAACTTTGCCGTAGCATCCATTAGTGTGAACAGGAAAACTGCAAGCAGCAGGATGATGATGCCCTGTGTCTGCATATTGCCCTGTTGAGCCTGCATGGCACCAAAGTGCCGCCCGAACAATGTCAATATCCTGGTCTGTACGGGCGGTCTCATTGTCTGATCCTTGCCGCAATGAAATCACTGGATTGATTGTTGAAATCATTGCAACCTAGCAAGTTCTCGTCCTTTACAGAAGGGCTTTCGCCTTATCAGAGATATTTTCAGCTGTAATTCCGAATTCCTTGTAGAGCGTCGGGGCAGGTGCCGAAGCGCCAAAGCCCGTCATGCCGACAAAGGCTGATTTCTCGGCACTGCCACCTTCGCCCATCAGCAACCAGTCCCATCCTTGACGGATGCCGGCCTCAATCCCGATACGGACAGTGTCCGCAGGCAGGACTTCGCGGCGGTATTCAGCCGGTTGTGTGCGGAACAGTTCCATGGAGGGGACTGAAATGACACGGGTCGGAACACCGGATGCTTCCAGAATGTCGCGGGCATTGACGGCTATCTCGACCTCGGATCCGCTGGCCAGCAGAACCACTCTGGGGGTGGCTGATGCCTCGCGCAGGGTATAGGCGCCCTTGGCTGACAGGTTTTCAGCTACCGTTTCTCGCAGCAACGGCAGGTTCTGACGCGAGAGTGCCAGAACTGAAGGAGTGGTCTGTGCCTGCAACGCTATTTCCCAGGCTTCGGCAGTTTCGATCAGGTCGCAGGGACGCAGCACCAGCGTATTCGGCGTTGCCCGGCTGATGGCGAGATGTTCAACCGGCTGGTGGGTCGGGCCGTCTTCGCCCAGACCGATGGAATCGTGGGTCATCACATAGATAGTGCCGATCTCCATCAATGCGGAAAGCCGCATGGATCCGCGCGCGTAATCGGTAAAGGTCATGAAGGTCCCGCCATAGGGGCGGAAGCCGCCATGCAGGAAGATGCCGTTCATTGCCGCAGCCATACCATGTTCACGGATGCCGTAATGAAGGTAGCGGCCGGTCCGGTTGCTTTCATTGAAGACACCCAGATCGGGGGTTCTGGTGTTGTTCGATCCGGTCAGGTCGGCTGACCCCCCGAACATTTCCGGCAGATGCGGGTTGATGACCTCCAGCACCATTTCGGATGCCTTGCGCGTCGCTACCTTGTGCTTGCCTTCCAGAGCCTGATTTTTCAGGGCGGTAATGGCCGGTGCAAGCTTGTGGCTGAGCTCGTTGGAAATGCGCCGGGAAAACTCATCACGCTGATCTCCGGGCAGGGCATCGACGCGCTTTTGCCAGGCTTCACGCGCCTTCGCACCACGGATACCGGCAGTGCGCCATTCGGCCAGAATGTCGTCGGGAATGATGAATTCGGCATGGTCCCAGCCATAGGCGCGGCGGGTCGCGGCGATTTCTTCATCCCCGAGCGGTGAACCATGTGCACCTGATGTATCCTGCTTCCTGGCTGAACCGAAACCGATAATAGTCTTGCAATCGACAAGTGTCGGACGTCCGTCGGATTTTGCGGCTTCGGTCAGGGCCCGGTCAATATCTGCGGCATCGTGACCGTCACAAGACAACACGCGCCAGCCTGAGGCCTCAAAACGTGCGTGCTGATTGGTCTTGTCGGAAAGGGAGACACGGCCGTCGATGGTAATATCATTATTGTCCCACAAAACGATCAGTCTACCCAGCTTCTGTGCCCCGGCAAGGGCGATGGCTTCTTGACTGATGCCTTCCATCAGGCAGCCGTCACCGGCAATGACCCATGTGCGGTGGTCGCACAAATCTTCGCCGAATTCGGCACGCATGGCCTCTTCCGCGATGGCAAAGCCTGCGGAGTTGGCAATACCCTGACCCAGTGGCCCTGTCGTTGTTTCGATCCCGCCGGCATGGCCATATTCGGGATGGCCGGCCGTGATTGCACCCCACTGGCGGAAATTCTTGATTTCTCCGATCGTCATTTCCTCATAACCGGTCAGGTGAAGCAATGCATAAAGCAGCATGGATCCATGTCCGGCAGACAGGATGAAGCGATCACGGTCGAACCAGTCCGGGGCCTTGGGATCAAATTTCAGGTGCTTGTGAAACAGCACCGTTGCCACATCGGCCATACCCATCGGCATGCCGGGATGGCCTGAATTGGCCGCCTGAACCGCGTCCATGGCCAGAATGCGGATAGCGGTGGCGAGATTCCAGTGCTGCGGGTCGGCCTTGCGGCGGGCATCGAGATCCATGGCATCATCCTTTTATTGGGCTTGTGTCCCTGATAGCAGGTGCGTACCGGGTTTCAAGCAGCGATGCCTGCCTTTGGCATAGCCTTGCTGGATCAGAGTTCGTGGTAAGATTGCTTGACTGTGCAGGCCGAATCCGCCATATGGAGGCGACCGGCCGGGCATCTGCCCTTGGCCGGTACGTTATTTTGATCATCTCCCCAATGCGGGGGACGCTGTCCGAGGCGGGTATTCCCAAAACGCCGGCATGACCGGGGCCACAGGATGCGGGATAAGAGGAAAGACATGATGTTCGCAGTTCTCAAGACGGGCGGTAAACAGTACCGCGTTCAGGCGGGTGATGTGCTGCGCGTGGAAAAACTGGCAGCCAATGCCGGCGAGAAGGTCCAGTTCAATGAGATCCTGATGGTTGGTTCAACCGTTGGCGCCCCGCTGGTCGCGGGCGCTGCAGTTCAGGCAGAAGTCATCGAACAGATCAAGGCTGACAAGGTCATCACCTATGTCAAGCGCCGCCGTAAGCACAGCTCGCAGCGGACACGCGGACACCGTCAGCAACTGACCCTGCTGCGTGTCACGGATGTGCTGGAAAAAGGTGCCGATAAAAGCGGTGTGAAAGAAGCTATCGGGGCAGGTACTGCCGGGGCTGTCATAACATCTGAGCCTGCTGCGAGGGCAAAGAAGGCTGAAAAGCCGGTGAAGAAAGCCGCAGACAAGGCAAAGGTCGCAGATGCTGCTGAGCCAGCCACGGCGAAAAAGAAACCTGCCGCGAAGACAAAGAAGGCTGAAAAAACTGCCAAGTCGGACAAGGCCTGATTTTACAGGGCGTCCTGCGGGGCGCCCGATGAACGGAACAAGCCGGCCACCCATCTGGCCGCATCGAAAAAGGACTAAGTCATGGCACATAAAAAAGCAGGTGGTTCATCTCGCAACGGCCGCGATTCAGCCGGCCGTCGTCTTGGCGTAAAGCTTTATGGTGGTCAGGCGGCAGCTGCCGGCAATATCATCGTACGTCAGCGCGGTACCCAGTGGTGGCCGGGTAGCAATGTCGGCATGGGCCGCGATCATACCCTGTTCGCACTGACTGACGGCGAAGTAAGCTTCAGGAAGGGGCTTAAGGGCCGTACCTATATTTCGGTCATGCCCGCGAATGCAGAGGCTGCCGAGTAAGCCGATATTAACCTGGCAATGATAGGGGGATCGGCGCAAGCCGGTCCCCCTTCGCTTTTCGGGGGACAGTTTCACCCGTGAGGAGGATGAGCGATGAATACAGCAACCCTCAGGACACCGGATCTGGTTGACGACCAGCCCATTATTGAAACTGAAAGGCTGGTCCTGCGGCCCTTGCGACTTTCCGATGCCGGTCTGATTGCACATTACACGGCTGATCGCCGGGTGGCGGAGGGAACCCGTGCCATTCCGCACCCTCTGCCGCCGGGCGCGGCCGAAGCCTTTGTGAACCGTGCTATGGAACCGGGGCGGGTTGAGGATGTATGGGCCATTGATGGTTCTGCTAATGATCTGGGGGAGGTTCTGGGCATTGTTTCCCTGACCCGAATGGAGGATTTGCAGTCGGAACTGGGCTTTTGGGTTGGTGCGGGTTTCTGGAATACCGGCTTTGCCAGCGAGGCTGTTGCGGGGCTGGTGGCTGAAAACCCGCATGACGCACGTACGCTGTTTGCCGAGGTTTTTCAGGATAATCCGGGATCTGCCCGTGTCCTGACCAATAGCGGTTTTGCCTATCTTGGTGATGCAGAAAGCTGGTCCGTGGCCCGCAATGCACGCGTTCCGACATGGACTTACCTGCGTCGGATGGGGGAATAGTTACCGGCATCGGCTCCGCAATGGCGGAGCCTGCAAATGGGGCAAGTCAGAAAGGTCATGCCGATGGATATGGAACGCCTTCAGATTGCCGGTAATGTTTCGCTCAGTCGGATTGCCTATGGCATGTGGCGGATTGCGGATGATAACGATACCAGCCCGACCCATGTTCAGGCCAAGATAGAAGCCTGCCTGGAACAGGGTATAACAACGCTGGATCAGGCCGATATTTATGGAAACTATATGGCCGGGAAGGTTCTGGGTGCGGCATTGACAGCAACGCCGGGGCTGCGGGATCGTGTCGAGATTGTGACCAAATGCGGTATTGTCCTGCCTGAAGGCCGATACGCGAGGGCGCGGGTCAAATATTACGATACTTCGGCGGCCCATATTACTGCATCGGTCGAAAACAGTCTGCGTGATATGGGAACTGACCGGATTGACCTCCTGCTTATCCATCGCCCCGATCCGATGATGGATCCCAATGAAACGGGGGCGGCGCTTGATGCTTTGGTCCAGTCGGGAAAGGTGCTTTCTGTCGGGGTGTCGAATTTCCGTCCTCATGATGTCGAACTTCTGCAAGGCAGAATGACGCAACCACTTCGCGTCAACCAGATTGAAATATCGCTTGGTGCAACGGATCCGTTCAGTAATGGCGATCTGGCATTTGCCCAGCATCATGGAATGGTGCCGATGGCGTGGTCTCCGCTGGCGGGTGGAGCATTATTTGTTGGGTCGCAACCATCCCTGGTCACGAGATTGCGTGATATGGCTGCCGATAAGGGATGTGAACTGTCTGCCCTTGCAATCGCATGGATTCTGGCACATCCGGCCGGGATTTTGCCTGTCATGGGCACCAATAACCTGTCGCGCATTGCCGCGCTTTCTGATGCGTTACGGGTTAGCTTGGATCGTGAGGACTGGTTCATCCTTTATTCAGCCGCGCTTGGTCACGAAATAGCATGACGAGCTTTATTCCCGATCATGTCAATGCCCGTGCATTTCGTGACGCATTGGGTAGTTTTGCAACCGGTGTCACCGTAGTGACAATTGCGACTGAAAATGAAGGTCCTCAGGGGGTGACGGTCAACAGCTTTGCATCCTTGTCTCTGGCTCCGCCATTGATCCTGTGGTCGCCGGGAAAATTTTCGCGGCGCCATGATATATTTGCGCGGGCTCGCCATTTCAGTGTTCATATTCTGGCCGAAGAACAAAAAGCCCTGGCTGATCGTTTCACGCGGGGCGGACAACAGTTTTCCGGGTTGGGACTGAAGACCTCTGCTGAGGGGGTACCGGTTATCCCAGGTGTCCTGACGCGGTTTGACTGTGTTCAGGAAGCGACCCACGATGCGGGAGATCATACGCTGGTTATCGGCCGGGTCCTGCGGGTTGAGGCGAGCGAAGGCAAACCACTGATTTTCGTACAAGGATACTGGGGCGGATGCCGTGTGGACTGACAGGTTTACTGAGAGGCCAGATAAAACAGACTCACTGGCATGCTAACAGGCGGGGAATGTCCGGTCTGAAACCAGTCATTCAGAATCAATAAAGCTGATCTTCGGGACAAACTGTCAGTTTCCGGATGATGATGCATTGCCCATAAATGGCCCATAACCGCAGGCTCCAGACCCATTGATTTTGGATTTCTGACGTGATTCAGTTCTCGCCGGAAAGAACTCATGTCCTTTAAAAAAAGCCATGAGAAAGAGCAATGAACCTGACATTTGTGCAAGACAAGTTCAGATTCTACTGGCGCAAGCCGGCAGCCGTTCAGTCCCGTCCTTTTGCATAGACGGCGGCCCAGAAGACAGATTTTCCGTCAGCTGCAATGGCCCGGCCGATCCCGTAATGCTGTAATCCGGCAATCATCATGTTTGCCAGGTGTTTGGGAGAACGGACCCATTCTGTCTGGACACGGTGCAGATCAAACTTGCCGGCGGCGATGTTTTCAGCGGTCAGTAATGGCCTGTAACCTTGACGTTTGATCCGGTCTGCCGGACCGGTTGAGGTCAGGCCAGCATGGCTCATTACACCCCGCCGGGCCATTTCGCAGGCATGCTTTTCGGCAGCACGTTGCAATTTTTTGCTGGTCCGCAGTGGCGCCAGACCGTGTTGTGTACGGAGGATATTGATTGCGGTCAGTGCCGATTCCGCCTGTGTGGGAGATGTGCTTGGACAAACCGGCTGCCCCGGTGTAGCAACCTGTGTCTGGTTGTGTCCGCTGACACGGATAATGCCCATCGGCAGGCGCGGGGAAGATGTCGATGTCCGTGATCGCAGGTCCCTGTCCGGCTGTTCGGGATGCTTTAAGCACGCAGCAAGTAACAAACAGGCCGCAAATGCTGCGGCCATATACCGGAAAGATGTCATGGTTCCGATCCTGAATTGACTGATCTGGGTATCTGCTGCCGACGTTGTTAGGACCAAAGGTCTAAGATCATGTTAATGGAAGGGTAGGCTTCGCTCTTGCCCCATCGGATTAGGTTGATTATGCCAAGTGGGGTAAATGAATGTGTGTTGAACAGGTCTGACAATATGGCAATGCGTTCCAGAAGCTGGCTGAACCGCTCATTGCGGCAGTGGGCAAAGGCTGAATGGACGCGGTTGGGTGATACGGTTCCGCAAGTTGGCAGCAAGGGATTGCGGAGTTTGCGGGATGAAGCGCGTGCATTGCGGTGTGATCTTGATCGCTTTCTTCTGCGGACAGATCAACGTGTCGTCGCCTCGCAGACAGAACTGGCGGCGATTCCATTGCCCGGCGGAACAGACTGGCGCTGGCGCCCCGAAGCGTTGTCGGCGCGAATTACTCCTACGGGTATGGCTGCTCCCGAAAGTGGTATCCGGCTGGGTGACAGTGCTGCTGTCTGGCATGACTGTAATGAAAGGGCTCTGGTGTTGCGCCAGACCCAGAATGCGCATGTAACGGACCTGGCCGCATTTGGTTTGCGGCTGGAAGTGCTGGGGTTCACGGGCAGCTTTCTGTCACTGGCTGTTGATTTGCCTGATGAAGCCCTTGCGGGGCTTTCCCGCAATCATATCATCCGGGTTGAAACCGCCATGCAGGCTGAACAGGACCTGGACATTTATGCCAGGCTGAATATCGGGAATGGTCCTAATACCGAAGAACAGGTGCATCACCTCGGGCGGATGCAGCCCGAAGACATCTGCACTCATGTAACGGAGTTTGACCTTGAAATGACGGAAATGAATGAAAAGCGTCTCGACAAGATCTGGATAGATTTGATCTTTGAAAAACCGTTCATGAATGCCGTGGTCATCCGCGAAATGATTTTCTCGCGCCACCCACGTGCAAATGTTTGATGCGTGATCTGCGCAACTGTTGAGGATGCTGCAATGTCCGATTTCGAAACGCTCGGTCTGAAGGCCGGCCTGTGGTCCGGATTGCTGCACCGGGATGAAGCTCCGGTGCGGGTGATGCTGGTTCACATGGGCCGTCCTGTAAATGAGGGGACTGTCCGGCCTGAAAAAGACGGTGTTTGGCGAATTGAGGCTGCATTACCGGCCAATAGCCTGTCGGACGGGGTGCAAAGTTATGCCTTGCTGGCCGATGATGGAAGTGATGATGTTCCTGCGCCGGGCGCAGAACGTCTGGCTGAACTGTCAATCGTTGCAGGTGTGCCCTTGCAAATGGACCTGAGGGTCGAAATCGACCTGATCAGAGCCGAGCTTGACCTGCTGAAGCGTGAGTTCCGGCGCCTCGCGATGCGCTGATCAGCGCATGTAGTAGCTGTAGCCTCCGGTTTCTGTAAAGCCGAGCCCACGGTACAGTGTAATGGCAGGGGAATTATCGCGGGTTACGGCAAGACATAATGCCTTGCATCCATGCGTTCCGGCCCAGAAGGCCGCCTTCCGGATTATCCAGCCTGCAAGCCCCTTGCGGCGCAGGTTCGGCACGATTTCCAGGGCATGAAGCACAGCCAGCTTGTCACAGGCTGCAATAAATGCCACTCCGGCGGCACGATCATCAACCCGGCCAAGAATGGCGGCCTTTGGAAGGCTGACCCGTTCTATGATCGCCTGCCGGGCAGGTCCAATACCCAGTTCCGCCCATAGTTCACGCTGGATAGCCAAAGGTGGCCACAAGGCAAAGCTTGTCACCGGAGGCACCTGCCTGTCTGTCAGTGCGGTTACCGGTGCTGACATGATCAATGTCGGAGTCCGTGCTTGCCAGCCGCTTGCATTGAGCAATTCCGCCAGACGCCTGTCATCTGCCGAAACCTGGATTGTGGGGGGCTGATTCCAGCGGGCCTGTATAGCCTCGACTTGCTGGATGTCGTCTTCTATCCAGTTCGGGGTGACTGGTCGGGCAGAGTTGACGCGCATACCTCCATCTTGAGCGCAACCGGCATGAAAGGTTCCAGCCATCGCATATTTGGCGGCAGGCCAGCTTGCTTCCAGTGCAGTCTCAAGTTCAGGGCTGATCAAGATTGCGCCCCAATCCGTTGTTTGAGCGCGGCCATCGCTGCTGTAACCCGTGTTCTGTCCAGCCCCCGTATCACCAGCATGGTGCCGTATGTGCCATCACGATGCCATGGGTAGGATCCTAGTGAGAGATCATCATACTTATCTGCAACGGCCTTCAGGTCATCGGCAACCTCGGATTCACCCCGATGCACATCCAGCGATTCGCTGACCGGGGGTTGGCCGGTTGGCAATTCCGGCAGGACTGCATCAACCATGGCACGGAAAACCTCCGGAACACCGGCCATGACATAGGTCTGGCCCAAATGGAATCCGGGTGCAGCGCTGACGGAGTTGTGGATGAGTTTGGCTCCAAGGGGAATACGGGCCATGCGCAACCGGTTTCCACTGACCGATACGCCCCGCTTTTTCCAGCGTTCACGCATGACAGTCAGAGCCTCTTCGTTCATGTTGATCCCGGTGCCGAATGCTTCTGCTACCGCATCGGCGGTTACATCGTCATGGGTGGGGCCTATTCCACCTGAGGTGAACAGCAGATCGTAGCGACCACCCAGGGAACTGTCGAGCGCACGGATTGCTTCGATGATCAATGATTTCTCGTCACTGATGATCCGGACTTCCCTGAGGTCTATACCGACTGCGGACAGTACCCCTGCCAGATGATGGGCATTGCCTTCGCGGGTGCGTCCGGACAGGATTTCATCCCCGATAACCAGAATGGCTGCGGTTTTGTTGGTGGATAACATGGCTCTTCTCCGTTTTCGGGGGCAGCTTACGCGTGCAGTGGGGGTGGAACAAGTTGGCCTGTATGGTTATGTGCAAGGGCAAGGAAAGGGTATGCCATGAATGACGGTTCTTTGACGCGGGAAGGGATCCGCATCCATCAGCCCGGTGACTTCGCCGGAATGCACAAGGCCGGTGAACTGGCCGCACAGATCCTTGATGAGGTTGGCCCTCTGGTCGTTCCGGGTGTTACGACAGGTGAACTGGACGATTTTATCCGGGGTCGGGTAGAATCTGCTGGGGTAACTTCAGCAACGATTGGCTATCGTGGTTATCAGCATGCCAGTTGTATCAGTGTGAATCACGTGGTTTGCCATGGTATTCCGGGTGAAAAGGTGCTGAGAGACGGCGATATCCTGAACATTGATGTGACGGTTGTTGTTGATGGCTGGTTCGGGGATACGTCGCGGATGTATGTTGCCGGAAAGCCATCCGTGAAAGCGAAGCGGCTGATCCAGGTAACATATGATTCCCTGATGCGGGGTATCGAAGCCGTTCGTCCCGGCGCAACCTTCGGTGATATCGGCTGGGCAATTCAGGAATATGCCGAAGCCCAGCGTATGTCTGTTGTGCGTGATTTCTGTGGCCATGGCCTTGGTCGGGTTTTTCATGCTCCGCCAAATGTCCTGCATTTTGGTCGCTCCGGTAAAGGACCAGTGCTGGAAGAGGGCATGTTTTTCACCATCGAACCGATGATCAATCTTGGCCGGCCGGAAACCAAGGTTCTGGCTGATGACTGGACGGCGGTTACTCGCGACAAATCGTTGTCGGCACAGTTTGAGCATTCGATTGGAGTCACGGCAAACGGTGCTGAGATCTTTACGCTATCCCCTGCCGGACAGTATTTCCCTGCATTAGGGTAATGTGAACCCGGACCGGGCAGGTTTGACTAAAATCCGAGACGCTTCTTCTTTGCACCGAATCGATGTCTTGGATTATTCCTTTGAAGCGGCCAGAAGGCCAGAACTATAAGTTTCTCGCGTGGTGGATGGGGACGCGGGGGTAAGGGGTTCTGGTGTGGGCCGGAACCCCTTCCTGTTTTCAGACTGCGTGGTTGGTCTGAATATTTGTCGGCAGGCTTTCAACAGGGCTTGACCTGTTCTTTTCCCGGGCACAGAAGCCGGGAATGCAACTGTCTGATTTCGACTTTGAACTGCCGGAAGAACTGATCGCGACGCGCCCGGTACGGCCACGTAGCGCGGCGCGTCTGCTTGTGGCTCATGGGGATGAGATCAAGGACCTTCATGTCCGGGATCTGCCAGGGTTTCTGGGGCAGGGCGATCTTCTGGTCCTGAATGATACCAAGGTCATTCCGGCGCGCCTGTCAGGGCTGCGGCTGCGGAATACGCCCCAAGGAGAGGTATCCGCAAAAGTGGAGGTTACTCTGCTGGAGCCGGTCTCCAATGGCTGGCATGCACTTGCCAAACCCCTGCGTAAACTCAGGCAGGGTGAGATGATCCATTTTGGCGATGATCTTTCCGCACAGGTCGTGCAGATAAGCGAAACCGATCTCGTGCTGAATTTTAATGCCGAGGGTGATGCCTTGGATGCTGCGCTGGAACGGGTCGGAGTTATGCCTCTGCCACCATATATTGCGGCGCAGCGGGCTCCGGATGCGGATGACAAGACTGATTATCAGACCGTCTGGGCCAGGAACTCCGGGGCTGTGGCCGCACCCACTGCCAGCCTGCACTTCGACCATGAACTCCTGATGGAGCTGCGGGCCTGCGGTATCCAGTTTGCCCATGTTACCCTGCATGTCGGGGCGGGGACCTTCTTGCCGGTCAAGGTCGAAGATGTGACCACTCATCGGATGCATGCCGAATGGGGAGAAGTCAGCCCTGCGGCCGCTGATGCGATCAATCAGACACGAGCAGCGGGGGGCAGAGTAGTTCCGGTTGGCACCACGGCATTGCGGTTGATTGAATCAGCAGCGGATGAGAATGGCTGCGTACATCCATTTTCCGATTGGACCGATATTTTTATCTATCCCGGTTATCGGTTCCGGGTGACGGATGCGCTGATGACCAATTTTCACTTGCCAAAATCGACCTTGCTGATGCTGGTTTCGGCTCTCATGGGGCAGGAGCGTATGCGGAATGTCTACCGTCATGCCGTAAACAGGGGATACCGCTTCTTTTCATATGGCGATGCTTCATTGCTGTTTCCCGAGAGGGCTGAATGATTTCTGTTCTGCATACG
This sequence comes from Paracoccus sp. (in: a-proteobacteria), assembly GCA_047971845.1. GTDB lineage: Bacteria > Pseudomonadota > Alphaproteobacteria > Rhodobacterales > Rhodobacteraceae > Paracoccus. The sequence goes on from JBKEAB010000201.1 coordinate 20,235, forward strand.
TCCTGGCCGTTGCTGCTGGGGATTATGCTGCTGTTGGTTGGCAATGGTATGCAAGGTACGCTGCTGGGTATCCGCGGCGGTTATGAAAATATGTCAACCGATCACCTTGCCGTGGTTATGGCGTCCTATTATGCAGGCTTTCTTCTGGGCAGCCGGATGGTTCCGGGAATGATCCAGCGTGTCGGACATGTACGGGTCTTTGCTGCGCTCGGGTCATTGATTTCGGCAGTGCTGATACTTTATGCGGCGGTACCCAACTGGATGGCATGGTCCCTGCTGCGCCTGCTGATCGGGTTTTCCTTTTCTGGCGTGTATATCACGGCCGAAAGCTGGCTGAATGCTTCAACTGGAAATGAAAATCGCGGACAGGCCATGTCTGTCTATATGATCGTTCAGATGACCGGGCTGGTCGGGGGGCAGGTCCTGGTCAATTTCGGCGATCCGAACGGGTTCATGCTGTTCATTGTTCCTTCGGTTCTGGTTTCGCTGGCTTTTACCCCGATCTTGCTGTCAGTTCAGCCGACCCCGGCTTTTGGAGCGCTGAAACGGATGAGTTTCCGGCGGCTTTATGCTGTATCTCCATTAGGCTGCATCGGCATTTTCATCATGGGTGGTGTGTTTTCCGCCCTGCTCGGAATGATGCCGGTTTGGGGAACGACCAGTGGAATGAATGTGCGCGATATTTCCCTGATAGTTGCGGCAGTTTATTTCGGTGGTCTGGTGGTACAATTTCCAATTGGCTGGCTTTCCGACCGCATGGACCGGCGGCACCTTGTGCTGCTGCTGCTGCTGATTGGCGGGCTGGTAATCATCCTGCAACTTGTGATGTCACCGGGGATTTTGGGGGTGATTCTGGTGGCGGCAGTGGCGGGTGGGGTCTCAAACCCGGTTTATGCGCTGCTTCTTGCCCATACTAATGATTACCTGGATGCTGATGACATGGCTTCAGCTTCGGCTGGCCTTTTGTTTCTGAACGGACTTGGAGCGATGGGGGGACCGTTGATTGTGGGGCGCATGATGACGGTGATGGGACCAAATGGTTATTGGATATTCATTGGTGTTCTGATTGCTGTTCTTGCCGCCTATACTGGCTGGCGCATGACACAGCGTGAAGCCCTGTCGTCCGATGAAACAGGGGGGTTTGCCGTGATTGTTCCGTCGGCAACAACGGTTGCCGTGGAATTCTCGCTTGAGGCGGCGCAGGACGAAACGGCACCGCTGGTAACAGGTGATGAGGAAGACCTTTCGCCTGAGGATTACGGGATTATTGATCAGGAAGAATCTGCTTTGGGCGATAATAATGTGGATGCCGGAAAGGATCAGGATATATCTTCCGGTTAAGCGCCATGAACGATGAAAACCTGCTTGCGGAGCAGGCGCTGCACTGTAACCTTACCAATGGTAAGTGGAGGGTAGCGTATGACGCCTCGGGAAGTCCTGACGTTTTGGCTGGATGAGGTCGGGCAGGCGGGCTGGTATAATGCCACGAAAGTCCTTGATGATACGTGCCGTTCAGGCTTTACCGATGCATGGATGCAGGCGAAAACACTGGCTCAGGATTGGGCAGGTGATGCTGAAGGTGCACTGGCGGCGCTGATTCTGACAGACCAGCTTTCGCGCAACATGTTCCGCGACGATGCCCAAAGCTTTGCCACGGACAGGCTTGCCCGACATATAGCTGATGGTGCGATTGCTGCCGGATATGATATGGCGACAGCCATCCCTGCACGGCAATTTTTTTACATGCCATTCATGCATTCCGAAGAAATGGAAGACCAGGATCGTGCAGTTCTTTTATTTGGAGAACGGATGCCTGGCGATAATCTGCGCCACGCAAGACTGCACCGTGATGTGATCCGTTATTTTGGACGTTTTCCATGGCGAAACACCGTTCTGGGACGGGAAATGACACCTCAAGAACGTATATTTATCGAACAGGGTGCCTATGGTGCGCTGGTGACTGGCCGGGTGTCGCTTGCTGACGCTGAATAATTGGTTTAACGCTCAACTATATTTGCCTAGGAGGTTCGCATGGCGCAGAATTTCGACATGATCGTGATTGGAGCAGGGCCGGGGGGGTACGTCGCTGCGATCCGCGGTGCGCAACTCGGACTGAAGGTTGCCTGTGTCGAACGGGAACATCTTGGCGGTATTTGCCTGAACTGGGGCTGCATCCCGACCAAGGCGCTGCTGCGCTCAGCCGAAGTCTTTCACCTGATGCATCGGGCTATGGAATTTGGTCTGTCTGTTGACAAGGCGAGCTATGATCTGGATGCCGTGGTCGGACGCTCCCGTGGGGTTGCCAAGCAGTTGTCGGGCGGTGTCGGGCATTTGCTGAAAAAGAACAAGGTCACCGTTGTTATGGGTGAGGCAACTATTCCCGCGCCGGGCAAGGTCAGTGTCAGAACTGACAAGGGAACAGAAGAGCTGACGGCAAAGTCCATCGTGCTGGCAACCGGTGCCCGCGCCCGCGATTTGCCGGGGCTGGAAGCTGACGGCAAACGGGTCTGGAGCTATAAGCACGCGCTGAAACCACCACATATGCCGAAGAAGCTGCTGGTTATCGGCTCAGGGGCTATCGGTATAGAATTTGCCAGTTTTTTCAATACACTGGGCGCTGATACGACCGTGGTTGAGGTGATGGATCGTGTCCTTCCGGTCGAAGATGCTGAAATCAGTGCCCTTGCCAAGAAGCAGTTTGAAAAGCAGGGCATGAAGATCATGGAGAAATCCACAGTCAAGTCGCTGGACCGCAAGGCAGATAAGGTCGTTGCCGAGATCGAATCCGGTGGCAAGACCGAAAAGGCCGAATTCGACACCGTGATTTCGGCTGTGGGGATTGTTGGTAATGTCGAAAATCTGGGTCTTGAGAAACTCGGTGTGAAGATTGACCGTACCCATGTCGTCACCGATGAACTTTGTCGCACCGGGGTTGAGGGGCTTTACGCGATCGGGGACGTGGCCGGTGCACCATGGCTGGCCCATAAAGCCAGTCATGAAGGTGTCATGGTGGCCGAACTGATTGCAGGTGGGCATCCGCATCCGATCAAGCCAAATACCATCCCCGGCTGTACTTACTGCAACCCGCAGGTTGCATCTGTCGGGCTGACCGAGGCCAAGGCGAAGGAAGCAGGGTACGAAGTCAAAATCGGTCGTTTCCCCTTTATCGGAAATGGCAAGGCTATCGCACTTGGTGAACCCGAAGGGCTGGTAAAGACTGTTTTTGATGCCAGGACAGGTGAGCTCCTGGGGGCTCATATGATTGGTGCCGAGGTCACCGAGCTAATTCAGGGCTATGTCGTCGGCCGGACGCTGGAAACGACGGAAACAGAGCTGATGGACACAGTTTTCGCGCATCCGACACTGTCGGAAATGATGCACGAATCGGTTCTGTCGGCTTATGGCCGTGCGCTGCATATCTGAGGTCTGCCCGGCATGTCCTGTAAAGTTACGGGGCATGCCATTTTCAACGGTGTTTTATATTGCCGGATGATAATCAATCGCTTGTGTCATCTGTGTCGGTTTGCGGGTATCAACCTTGCTCAGACGGTTGGCGTTGACTGTATGAACTTCTGTCCATTGCGGGTGCCGGAAGTATGGGCATGAATACTGCAGTTCGAACAAAATTGTTTTATATCTGTCTCTTATAGGAAAAGCGATCCTGTCGCCGGTCCATTATTATCACGGTCATGGCCTCTGCGGGGATTAAGGTCAGAACTCATCCAAGCCTGTGGCTGCGTAAACAATTGCACGCATTTACATGGCTGAAATTCAAAGACGATGGCCCGTATTGGCAACTGTCGGAATAATGTTGAACGGGCATTTCATCTTCTCTCATGTTCCATTAATGTTCTAACTGCTTGTGCTTTCGGACGCCATGATTATCTGATGCGGTCGGGGCCAGAATGGCGGGGTAATCCATGGAACAGAAGTTCATTGAAATACGCGGTGCGCGTGAACATAATCTGAAGGGTGTGGATATGGATATCCCGCGTGATCAGCTTGTGGTGATCACCGGATTGTCGGGATCGGGCAAATCCAGTCTTGCCTTTGATACGGTTTATGCCGAAGGGCAGCGGCGTTATGTCGAAAGTCTGTCTGCCTATGCGCGGCAGTTTCTGGATATGGCTGGCAAGCCCGATGTCGATCACATCAGCGGTCTTTCCCCGGCTATCTCCATTGAGCAGAAGACAACCTCGAAGAACCCGCGCTCGACTGTTGGTACGGTAACAGAGATCTACGACTACCTGCGGCTTCTCTTTGCACGTGTCGGAACGCCCTATAGTCCGGCGACAGGGCTGCCAATCGAGGCCCAGCAGGTGCAGGATATGGTTGACCGGATCATGGCAATGGATGAGGGGATGCGTGGCTATCTGCTGGCACCCATCGTGCGTGACCGGAAAGGTGAATACCGTAAGGAGTTTCTGGAGCTCCGAAAGCAAGGCTATCAGCGTGTAAAGGTAGACGGGTCATTTTACGATCTGGACACCCCACCGGAGCTGGACAAGAAATATCGTCATGACATTGATGTCGTGGTTGACCGGCTGGTGATTGCATCGGGCATGGAGACGCGTCTGGCCGATTCACTGCGTACGGCACTGGATCTGGCCGATGGCATTGCTATTCTGGAAACTGCCCCGGCCGAAGGTGACCCTGAACGTATTACCTTCAGTGAAAACTTTTCCTGTCCGGTATCCGGTTTTACCTTGCCGGAAATTGAACCCCGCCTGTTTTCCTTCAACGCCCCGATGGGGGCGTGCCCGGAATGCGACGGGCTGGGGGTTGAGCTGTTCTTTGACGAACATCTGGTGGTGCCCGATCAGGCGCTGTCTGTTGCCGGTGGGGCCATTGCGCCATGGGCCAGATCGAAATCGGCTTATCTGACCCAGACAATCAATGCCTTGGCCAAGCATTATGGTTTTGACAAGAAGACCCCTTGGCGCGATCTGCCAGAAAACATACGCAAGCTGTTCCTCTACGGGTCCGGAAAAGACGAGATCAAGTTTCGTTTCGATGATGCCGGCCGTGTTTATGAGGTCACCCGTCAGTTCGAGGGCGTCATTCCCAATATGCAGCGCAGGCTGCGTGAAAGTGATTCCAACTGGGTCCGCGAGGAAATGGAGCGCTATCAGACGAATCGTTCCTGCCAAGCTTGCCACGGCTATCGCCTGCGGCCCGAGGCATTGAGCGTAAGGATTGCGGATTACCATGTCGGGCAGGTGGTTGAAAAATCAATCCATGAAGCGCTTGTCTGGGTGCAGTCCGCGCCAGAATCCTTATCAAAGCAGAAGAACGAAATCGCGGTTGCAATCCTGAAGGAAATTCGTGAAAGGCTGGGCTTTCTGGTCAATGTCGGACTGGATTACCTGACGCTTTCGCGTTCTGCCGGTACACTTTCGGGGGGAGAAAGCCAGCGTATCCGGCTGGCCAGTCAGATCGGGTCCGGGCTGACCGGGGTTCTCTATGTGCTGGATGAACCTTCTATTGGGCTGCATCAGCGCGATAATGACCGGTTGATTGCCACGCTGAAAGGGCTGCGCGATCAGGGTAATTCGGTGATTGTGGTTGAACATGACGAAGATGCGATCCGCAATGCCGATTATGTGTTCGACATGGGACCGGGGGCAGGTGCACATGGTGGTACTGTCGTGGCCAGGGGAACACCGGAAGAAATTGCCGCCAACAGTACCAGCCTGACCGGACAGTATCTGTCCGGTATCCGTGAGATTGCCATACCTGACAAACGGCGTGAGGGCAGCGGTAAGTCCGTGACTGTGGTTGGGGCGACAGGGAATAACCTGAAAAATGTTACAGCCGAGTTTCCGCTTGGCCGGTTTGTCTGCGTGACCGGGGTTTCAGGGGGTGGCAAGTCAACCCTGACCATTGAGACCCTGTTCAAGACGGCCTCAATGCGGCTGAACGGGGCCCGTCAGGCTCCGGCCCCGTGTGAGACGATCAGGGGGCTCGAAAACCTTGATAAAGTAATTGATATCGACCAGAGACCGATCGGGCGCACGCCGCGTTCGAACCCGGCCACCTATACCGGCGCCTACGACCATATCCGGGACTGGTTTGCCAATCTGCCGGAATCCAAGGCGCGGGGTTACAAGCCCGGCAGGTTCAGCTTCAACGTCAAGGGGGGGCGTTGCGAAGCCTGTCAGGGTGACGGTGTCATCAAGATCGAGATGCACTTCCTGCCAGATGTCTATGTCGAATGTGAAACCTGCAAGGGCAAGCGTTATAACCGTGAAACGCTGGAAGTGCTGTTCAAGGGAAAATCCATTGCCGATGTGCTGGACATGACCATTGAGGAAGCGCAGGAATTTTTCAGGGCGGTGCCCTCAATCCGGCGCAAGATGGATGCGCTGATGCAGGTGGGGCTGGGCTATGTGAAGGTTGGCCAGCAGGCGACGACATTGTCGGGCGGCGAGGCACAGCGGGTCAAGCTGGCCAAGGAATTGGCGCGGGCCTCAACCGGCAAGACACTGTATATTCTTGATGAGCCGACAACAGGTCTGCATTTTGAAGACGTGCGCAAGTTGCTTGAAGTGCTGCATCACCTTGTCGATCAGGGAAATACCGTCGTGGTGATCGAACATAATCTTGATGTTATCAAGACGGGTGACTGGATTATCGATATTGGCCCTGAAGGCGGGGATGGCGGGGGGATGATTGTTGCGGCCGGCACACCTGAGGATGTTGCGCAGGTTGCCCAAAGCCATACCGGCCGTTATCTGATCCCGATGTTACCGGTGAGCCAGCCGTCGAAGCGGGCCCTGCGGCAAAAGTGACACGGGTGCGGCTTTTAAGGCGCAGTTTATTCACAACTGCGGGAACTGTCGGGACGTCACCTTGATTTATTTCATACGTCAAGGTGATTAACCGTCGTAGTAAAATGGATGTTCTGAATGCATCCAGTAAAGAATATTGCGCCGCCGGACTGCCGGGGTGTCATGGAAGGAAGTCAGAATGCGCATTATCTCCATCGCGCTTGCCGTTGTCCTTGGGCTTGCTGCCTGCGGACCCAGCGAGCCGCCCGTAGCCGCGATGCCGGAAAAGGTGGTGCCTGCCTATTATGGTGCCCGTATGGACAAGGGGCCGAATGGCGAACCGATCGAAATTCAGGCCGTAAAATCGGCCTATCTGAATGACCGTACCATGCGCACCGTAGTTCCCTATACGGGACCTGAATCGGCTGGTACGATCATTGTCGATCCCTTTGCCCGCCTGCTGTATTACGTTCAGCCCGGGGGTATGGCTGAACGCTATGGTGTTGCGGTCGGCAAGGCTGGCAAGAACTTCGCAGGGAACGGCACCATCGCCCGCAAGGCGGCATGGCCCAGCTGGACCCCCACGGCCAACATGGTCCGGACCCAGCCTGAGCTTTATGGTTCGCTGAAAGGTGGCATGGCTGGCGGTCCGGATAACCCGCTGGGATCACGTGCGCTGTATCTGTATCAGAACGGCCGTGATACCTCTTACCGGATCCATGGCACGCTTGATCCGTCATCAATCGGCAAGGCAACTTCGGCCGGCTGTATCCGCATGTTCAACCAGGATATTATCGATCTGTTCGAACGCGTTCCGAACGGTACGACAGTTCATGTTCGTTCACTGTCTGAAAGCCAGAGTTACGAAGGCCCGGTCGTGGAATCTCCGGAAGGTTATACTGTTCCGGCCAGCCAGTCTTATGAGACGACACCGGCCTCAATCACCGGTGCCAGTACCAGCCCGGTCGAAAGTGTTGTTCGCAGCTGAGATACTGATCTGACAGCAAAACAGGAGGCCCCGGCTATGGTATGGCCGGGGTTTCTTTCCGAGCATACTGATTGAGAACTTTCCATATTGGTCTGGTTTGGCTATCAGAGGGCGAAAGCTGCTGAGGACCGTCATGCCAAATTTTTCCAAAGATGAACGTCGTGTGCTTTCAGGTGAAGAGCTTGAACTTGCAACACGATCTCGCCAACCGCAACTGGGTGCCTTGTCGGATGATGAACTGGCAACCCTGACTGCACGGTTACGGAGCGTGCGTGACAAGGTTCGCAGTCAGGGACGCCAGAATAATGCAGGAAAGGCAGGTCGGGTACAGGCGTCGGGGGGAACGGATACGGATGCCAGGCAGAAAGAAACCTTTCTGGTAGCCGCCTTACGCCGTGCACATGCCGAACAAAACCGGCGTCTGATGAAGGCAGCCCAGACAGCAGGTGCTGCATTTGACCGCGCTCAGGCAGTGGTAAGGAAGGCATCCCCAGTAGGGAAAGCCAACAGCAATACGCAAGCGAATACCGAAAAGCCCGCTGATCAGGCACAGGATGACAAGGGCACAGGGAACGCGGCGGCACCATCCGTTTCCCGAAAGGTGCCTGCCGATCAGAAGACTTCTGGCCGTTCGGCTGCTGCAACCAGAACATCGCGTACCACCCGTATAAAACCGGGAACCCAGGTCACTGACCGGCGCAGTCGCGGAATACGCAGGGGTTCGGTCGCCAAATCAGCGGGGGCGGATAACAAGGCAGTTGCGGCAGCGGACAGTGGTAAAAAGCCGGCAGCACCCAAGGCGAAACCTGCGGCTGGAACAGCTGTTAGGGTCGCGACCAAAACTGATACAGGAAAGCCTGCGACGATCCGGGCTGATAAAAAGGATCAGGATGTCAAACCGGTGACCAAAGCCGGTAAAAAGCCGGGCAGGCCGGATATTGATAAGGCAGCTGTGTCTCTGGTCAAAAAGCTGACTGACAAGGCTGCCTATCATGCCGCCAAGGCGGAAAAAGCCTATGAAGAGACACAGAAGGCCGTCAGACAGGTCAGAAAGAATGGTGGAAAGAAGGCCGAAAAGGCGCTTGTGAAAGCTGAAGAAAAGGCTGACAAGGCCCGTCGCAAGGCTCGTAAATCTGCTCGGAGAGCACAAAAGGCAGCGGCCGATCTCGGTTAACTTATCGCTTTGAGAGATTGTGCCGTCCTGATTGTCGGACGGTATCTGCGATTCAGCAAAGATATTTTATAACAGGTGTGAATATATGCGCCACTTACTGACGGTGATACTGGCGCTGACGCTTGTAACGGATCCGGCTCTGGCCCGTCCTGCTGTGGATGCCATTGATGGCCGCCCTCCGGTTGCGACCGAGCTGAAAAAGCGTCGTTGTACTTCAGACGGGTTATTCTGCATCAATGCTGAAACCTATGTTGCGGATGTTTGCCGGACAATCGAACGTGCCGCCTCACGCGAAGGGCTGGACAAGAACTTCCTTGCCCGGCTTCTGTGGAAAGAAAGCCGGTTCGAACCCAGTGCCGTGTCTCCGGTTGGGGCAGAGGGGATTGCCCAGTTCATGCCCGGAACTGCCGCGATTGTTGGCCTGCATGACCCCTATAATCCAGCTGAAGCGATCCGTGTTGCGGCTGCATATCTGAGTCGCCTGAGTAATTTTTATGGTTCGATCGGTATTGCGGCGGTGGCATATAATGGTGGTGAAGGTCGTGCCGACCGCTTTATGCGCGATGGCGGTACATTGCCCTATGAGACACAGGATTATGTCGAGGCCATCACCGGGTTCAATGCCTGGCGTTGGCGCGAGGATCCGCCATCATCAGAAAAAATCGATCTGCGTCTTGATGGCGATGCCCCTTTTCTGGAGGCATGTACCCGGCTGGCAGGAAAACGTGAGCTACGCGAATTTTCCACGGCTGAGCGCCGCGATCCGGCTTTGCCATGGGGGGCTATTCTGGCGTCGCATCCGACACGAAACGGAGTGCAACGGCATGTAACACGGCTGAACAGGGCGCTTCGTCCGCTGCTGTCGGGCAAGAATGTCAGCCTTGTCCGGCGGACGCTGCGGAATGGGGCACCAAAGGTTTATACTGCGCAGGTTGGGTGGAACTCACGAAGAGAAGCGAATTCCTTCTGTCAGAAAGCCCGTGCAATCGGGCTGAACTGTATCGCCCTGAAGAACTGAATGGGATTCAGACCTGAAAGGAGTGGGGTGTCGTGTGGACACCCCATTCCTCATTCTGTCCAATGAACCTTTGACAGGTCATTCGCCGGAGTAGGGGCATTTCCCCACAAACCTTCAATCCGGGCATTTGCAACGCCGGTCTTTGGTAGCTGGAAAAGATATGCATTAGCATAGTCATCGGCGATGATTGTCTGTGCCTGCTGCAAAAGTTCTGACCGGCGGGTATTGTCGGTTGTCGTATTGGCTTCAGCAAGGACTGCCTTCAGTTCGTCATTGCTGTAATTGAAATAATAGTCATCGCGGGCATAGATCCCGATATCCATCGGCTCGACATGACTGATGATGGTCAGATCATAATCCTTGCCCTTATAGACAGTTTCCAGCCACTGTGCCCATTCCATGTTGGTCGTTTCAGTTTTGATGCCGACAGCGCGAAGCTGTGCTGCCATTAACTCACCACCACGGCGGGCATAGGGTGTTGGCGGCAGGGCGAGACGCAGTGTGATATCGGAATGGCCAGCCTCTTCCAGAAGGGCACGTGCTTTTTCCGGATCATAGGCTGATTGTCCGGTCAGATCGACATAATCAGGATGATGGGGGGCAAAATGGGTCCCGATAGGTGTGCCATAACCGAACATGGCCCCATCGATCAGTTCCTGCCGGTTAATGGCGTGGGCAATGGCTTCGCGAACCTTTACATCGTTCAGTGGTGATACAGCCTTGTTCATTGTCAGGATTGTCTCGCCCTCGGTCGTGCCGACAATGACCTTGAAGCGGGGATCAGCCTCAAGCTGAGACAGCGTTTCCGGGGCCGGAAACAAGGGGAAGGCATCTACATCGCCTGCCATCATTGCAGCAAAGGCAGCTGTCGGGTCTCCGATGAAACGGAAAGTCGCCGTCCTGAGAGCAGGCTTTTCGCCCCAATAGTTATCAAAGGCTTCCAGCTTGACGGAATTTCCCTGTTTCCATTCGATGAACCGGAATGGACCGGTACCAACGGGCTTTGTTGCCTCATTTGCAACAGAGGCCTTATCCAATATCACAGCATCGCCCCAAGCCATCTTGAAGGGAAACATCCCGTCCGGGGCTTTCAGTGTGATACGTACGGTCCGGGGATCCATGGCTTCGACGGTGTCTATTCCCTCGAACAAGACTTTCTGAGCATTTGTCGAATCCGGTGCACGTGCCCGGTTAAGTGAGAAGACGACATCATCGGCGTTGAACTCTGCGCCGTCATGGAATGTTACGCCCTCATGAAGATGGAAGATATAGGTCTTGCCGTCATTCTCCACGTTCCAGCCAGAGGCGAGTGCAGGCAAGATCGAACCATCTGGCCCAAATTTTGTCAGCCCTTCGAAGATATTGGCATAGACGACTTCATCAATTGCTGCGGCCGCATTGCCGGTCGGATCAAGGCTTGGGGGTTCCAGAACCATTCCAAGCGTGATTGAATCCTGCGCGGCAAACGCAGGAGAGGCCAGAAGCGCAAGGGCTGCTGCGGTGGTTTTCCAGTGGTGGAGCATCTTTCCCCCTGAGATGTCTAAAGGACGATGGAGATATTGAGGGGAAATTCCTGTCAATCAAGGATAATCACCATGACTTTGCGGAATCAGGCCTATCTGCGCTCGGTCAACTGCTGGAGGGCACCAGCGACCAGAAGCCAGAGGCTGGTAATGACAAGCCCCCAATGTGCCCAGCTTTGTGGATGGAAATCGACAAGGATTGCCCATGCGGCAAAGATGACCCATGCTGCTGCCATGGGTAGGGAAATCATCCTCCAGCGGACGGTACGTACCGGATGGATGAACTTGACGTTTGTAAACATGGTAATTGTTAGCAATGTCACGATCATCAGTATCAGCCAGAAATTTGGCTTTAGTGCAAAGAGAACCAGCACCAGCATATTCCAGCAAGCGGGAAATCCGGCAAATGAATTATCATGTGTTTTCATTCGTGTATCCGAAAAATATAGAATTGATCCATAGGTAATGGCAATAATGGCGAACGAGCCTGTCCAGCCGGGCAGCAGTCCGGATTTGAACAGCGCAAAGGCGGGAATGAAAACATAGGTCAGGAAGTCGATAATTAGATCCATCAACACGCCATCATATAACGGCCAGTTTTCCTTGACCTGATAACGCCGCGCCAACGGACCATCTATGCCATCGACGATAAGTGCAATGATCAACCACATGAACATCAGCGGCCATTGACCATTCGCAGCAGCCAGCATGGCAAGGATCGAAAATACTGCGCCACTGGCGGTTAACAGGTGAACACAAAGTGCTTTGAAGCGAATTTCCATCCGCAGGTTTTCGCACTGCTCAGGCGCGTGCGCAAGGCTGCAACACACCCTTTATGCGGTTTGTGGGGGGTACGGTATTATCAGGCGGAGGGATATTGGTTCGGGCAAGAAAACAGAATAATGGCTCCAGAGTAATAAAATTTAATAATTGATAATTATATCAATATATTATATATATTCATATAATTTATCGAGGATCTGTCGGCAGGGATACTTAGGCTCCAGACCCATTAATTTTGATGGCTTGTCGTGATTCAGGCTCTGCGAGGAGACCTGATCGATGAGCAATCTTTTCTGGCTGACGGATGAGCAAATGGAGCGTCTGAAGCCGTTCTTTCCCAAGAGCCATGGCAAGCCCCGCGTTGATGATCGCCGTGTGTTGAGCGGCATAATCTTCATCACTCGCAATGGGTTGCGATGGTGCGATACGCCGAGGGAATACGGCCCGGCAAAGACGCTCTACAACCGCTGGAAGCGCTGGAGCGACAAGGGGGTCTTTGCCCGGATGATGGACGGTCTGGCCGCTGAGAACGCCGAACACAAGACGATTATGATCGACGCGACCTATCTGAAA
>JBKEAB010000202.1:0-6739 GCA_047971845.1 Paracoccus sp. (in: a-proteobacteria)
CTGGCGGGGGTATTCTCGAATGTGCCCAGGCTCAGCACTTCATCCTGGCGATCACCACCTGCGGTCGCAACCGCAAGCTTGTCCTTGGACACGTCAATTCCGACGTAGATCGTTCCGTGGGTTTTCCGCATGTCTTCCTCCATCGCAAAAGGACGGCACCAGCCGCCCAAGGCTCAGGATACAGACAGATCCGCCAGGGGCCGGGCCGGTGAAAAAGACATGCGGTCTTACAAATAGCGGACCTGAAGCCCCATCTTCTGAAAGTATTGCTCGGTTAGGGAACTCTTGTTTGGCTGGTATTCAAAGCCCAGAACAGGGTGAAGATCTCCCGTACGACGATAGATACTGTTGTGTGAGTGAGACGCTCAGGCAGATTACCGGTAATTTGCGAAAATACGCCCTGTGGGCGTCTGAGGACACAAAGTTCTTGTACAGCTTGCCGTGCAGATCGCCGAAGTCGTCCGGAATGCCAAAGCCTGCACGATCCCTGTTGTATTCCGGTAAGCGCAGGCTGAAGTCGTAGTCCCGAACATAGGAGGAGAAGTTGTTCCGGACGAGCCCTTCGATGCGCGCGTCGGCCTTGCGGTCAAGGATCGTCGTCTGCAGGATCTCGATGGCCGGAAAGGTGCTCCCGCTGCCGTCGATGTCCAGATCGACCGAGATGATATCCAACTCAACGCCGTAGCGATCGCCGTCGGGGTTGCCCCATTGCGCGAAGGTGTTGAAGCGGTTGTCGATCATCTGCAGCGCGTTGCGTAGATTCTGCTGCCGGTACTCCCCCTTGCAAGCTTCGTGAAATTGGTGGTGAGCCGGGGGCTGTGGGCTGGCGTGTATTCTTCGTCGAAACGAATGCTCTTGATCGTGAAGGTGAAGCCTCTGGTCATTGGGATCTGGTCTCCTGGCTGCCGAGACAAAGCCCGAGGCCGTTTCTTTCTTGTTCAATTGGCGCCTGAGTGTGTTTTCAGCTACGCCCCTTCGGTGGTTGGCCTGTGTTGATTGACTGGGCAGCACCTGCTGTATGCCCGAGCCAGAACATGAAGGAAAATGATCATATTTCAGAATAAATATGATTATTTGTCATGTGCGGTTGATCCCCCTCTGAAGTGATCCGCCGGTATCGTCAGGACAGCAAGGGTGGTGCTTACCCCGTTTCTGGTCCGGTAGTTATGCGACCTTTCGGGCGCGGCCTATACTGCCAACTGAACTCTCGCTGCTTCACCCATCACCTCAAGATGATTGTTCACAGCCTCTAAAGAGCAGGCTGCTGCTGTTTAGGGTTGTAAGTTCTGAAAGTGTGTGAGTTTATATTAATCAATAGAATCAGATACTTAAATGGACAATGGGTGCATTTTGAGCGGGAAATACACATGAGGGACAATCTGATCCAGCCGGAGTTTCCGGCGCAGGAGGCGGTTCGGGCCTATGGGGCATTGAGTTTCCTGTATGCGCGGTCACCCCGCCATGCGGATTGGCCTGTTTCACGCTTGCGTCTGATCATGCAGCCGCCGATCGACCTGCGGCAGGCAAGCGTTTTTTTGTATGATGGTGTTCCGCGTGCTGCCTGCACGTGGGCGCATCTGAGCGATGAGGCCCAAGCGCGGCTTGTCGCTGGCGATCCGATCACGCCTTCACAGTGGCATTCTGGGCCGCATCTTTGGCTAATGGAGATCATTGCGCCCTATGGTCAGGGTAGTGGAGGGCGGGCGCTGCGGGCGTTCATGCGCGGGATTCCAGAGAAGATACCTTGCTTCAGATATCTGCGTATCGGCAAGGATAATGAGATCAGAAAAATCGTTGAAATCCGGCGGGGGTTAAATAAAGGCTGGAATGCCCCCGTCTTTTCTCAAACACTAGAGGGACTCGGTAATGGGAATTAATCTGAAAGATCTGACGAAAAACCCCAATATTACGCTGGTGCATGACAGGGAAGAGGGGCCTGGGAACTACGACAACTGGATCTATACGATCGATGTCGATCAGTTTATTGACCCTGCGCAGACCATCACTATTACTGCTGATTGGCATCTTTTGGGTAACGAGAATGCGGATGGCAGCCCCTCGACAGATGGAGGCGAATATGTGGCAGCTCAGATTCCTAACCCCAATGGGGCTTCATTGACTTTCGGGGATCTTAATATTGATTTCGGAGACGGAGCGATGGCCTGGACGTTTACGTATCAGGAACTGTTGGACAATGCTGGGCAGAATTTTGACGTCTATTTCGTTGGAAAATACGACAATCAGGGCAGCGATTCTGACCTGCTGCGGCTTGAGATCACCTGCTTCCTGACCGGCACGCAGATCATGACACCAAAAGGTCAGGTCAATGTCGAGACACTGGTTCCGGGGGATACGGTGACCACTGCTGATGGGCGCAATGTTCCCGTTCGCTGGATCGGACATAAGACTTTGAAAAGGTCGGTGTTCCTCGCTGATGACCTGCTACCCGTGCGGGTTTCTGCCGGCGCGCTTGGTCATGGGGTTCCCCACTCTGACCTATATCTTTCAGCCAATCACGGACTGATCCTCGACGAGGTTCTGGTTAATGCCAGTGCTCTGGTCAATGGCGATACAATCCGTTTTGTGTCGCTGGAAGATATGCCGGAAAGTTTCACCTACCATCATATTGAAACTGAAACTCATGACGAAGTTCTGGCCAATGGTGCAAGGGCTGAAACCTTTGTAGATTATGTCGGTCGATCTGATTTTGACAACTATAATGATTATCTGAAAGAATTTGGCTGTGATCGGATAATCCAGGAAATGAAGCGTCCGCGCATTTCATCCCGCAGGCAATTGCCGCAAGCAACTTTGCAAGCCATCGGCCTTTCGTCGTTCTCGGCCCAGGTACAGGATGAAGCCGATCTGCTGACCGCCCGGCTTTGCGCGGCTTGAACTGATTTTTACGTGATCAACGGCTGATCGCGCACTCTCTATCATCCGCCTCTGTCAACGCAGCACCCTTTATCGGGGTGCTGCGAACGTCCTTTCATTATCAAAAGGAAGGATGTCGACTTTGAATACTGCCGATGTTTGACGGTTAAAAATTATATACCGTCTGGCGGATATATAAGGAATTTCGTCCCATGTTAACCAACATGCGAAACATCTATAAGCGTTACGAAGCTGCCCATCTTATCCATTACAGCGACGCAATTCCGATTATTGATCGGGCAGGCGATGTGGTCGGGCATGTTGATCGGGTACACCTGTCGGATGGGCGGTTGCATGTTTCGGGATGGGCTTTTTCACATCGTGTCCGTCTGGTTCTAGGCGGTGCAGAGGCTGAGGACGTTGCAACTCAGCGCCGTCCTGATGTCGCCACCGCGCTAGGATGCGATGAAAACGTCGGATTTGAACTTTCCGTACCCGGAAGCGCGGAAGTCGTGGCCTCGTCCGCTCCTCCGGGATTGACCTTCCTTGTCGGTCAAGGCCAGTCCCCGATTGACCCGATCAGTCTTCCGCTGCGGCTTGCCCCTTATGCCCGACAGAAATTGCAGTTACGTTTTCTGTATGATTTCGCGCTGACAGTTCCGGCCATTCTAAGGTGGTATTTGACTGGCAATCTTGCTTGTCGCATCCAGATAAAGACAAGATTGCGTCTGAGTTCTCCGGTCAATGTTTCTGAAATGGAGACGCAGCTGTTTCAGAATTGCGAAGGAAAGGTGGCCCCGCCGCGCCAGCAAAAAATCACCATCGTCTTGCCGATATTCAATGCTTTTGATCTGCTGCAGAAATGTCTTTCAAGAGTTGATCGCTATACTGATCTGCCGTTTCGGCTGATCCTGATCGAGGATTGCTCGAGTGATGAACGGATCAGGCCCTTCCTGCGGGAATGGGTGCGTGGGCACGATTATGCAGAGCTGGTTGAGAACCCGGAGAACTTGGGGTTTATCGGCGCAGTCAACCGCGGTCTCCGAGCCGCAATGGCCTGCCGTGGAAGTGATGAGGGGCCGGTGATCTTGCTGAACTCGGATGCGCTGGTGCCGCAGAATTGGGCCAGCCGTTTGATCCGGCCATTCGAGATCCTGGATGGCATTGCTTCGGTCACGCCAATGTCCAATGACGCCGAAATCATGTCAGTGCCCGTGATTTGCCAGCGCAGCATGCTAAAGCCGGGACAGGGTGATGCCATTGACCGCATCGCAGGGCGTTTTGCACCCGATATGTTGTTGACCGAAGTGCCGTCAGGGGTGGGCTTCTGTATGGCGATGGGGCGTGACTGGCTGGGAAAGTTGGGGACCTTGGATAAGCGTTTTGGCAAGGGCTATGGTGAAGAAGTCGACTGGTGTCAGAAGATCGTCGCGATGGGCGGGCGCCATCTGGCCCTGCCGGGCCTATTCGTCGAGCATCACGGTGGTGAAAGCTTCGGCAGTGCGACAAAACAGGCGCTGATCGCGCGTAACGGTCGGCTCATCTCGCGGCGCTATCCGCATTTTGACCGCCAAGTTCAGGAATTCATTTCAGTTGACCCCTTGGAAACAGCGCGGCTCGCGCTTGGTCTGGCCTGGGCTGGCAGCCGGGATCCGCACCATCCCATTTCGGTCTATCTGGGTCATTCGCTTGGTGGCGGTGCGGATATCTATCTGGAACACCGTGTTCAGGCCGATTTGGATCTTGGACGCTCTTCGGTCATTCTGCGTGTCGGAGGTAAGCGGCGTTGGCGGCTGGAACTGGTAACACCGCAGGGCCGGACTTATGGGCAGACCGACGATTTCGAGTTTATCACGAGGCTGCTGGAAATCCTGCCGAAGCGGCGGATCATCTATTCCTGCGGGGTGGGGGACTCTGATCCGCTGCAATTGCCCGAACTACTGCTAAGCCTCATGCAGCCGCAGGACAGTTCCGAGCTGCTTTTTCATGACTTTTTCCCGCTGTCACCCTCTTACACCTTGTTGGACAGCGATGGCATCTATCGTGGTCCAGTAACGTCGCAGCGCACAAACAAGGCTCACCAGCTTCGTCGTCCCAACGGCAACATCGCAACACTACCTGAATGGCAGGCAGCGTGGCGGAAATTTGCCAAAGCTGCAGATATGCTGGTCTTCTCACATGACAGTGTTCGGCAGGTGCAGGCGGTCTGGCCGGACCTGAACGACAGGATCGTGTTGCGCCCCCACAGCCTGGTTGCAGAAATTGCACCAATTCCCGCACCGCCTCTCAGGCATCCGGTAATTGGCGTACTGGGAAATATCGGCTTTCAGAAGGGCGCCTTGGTTCTGAACAAGCTGGTAAGGCTGCTGCAAGGCAGACTCGATGCACCGCAGATCGTTCTGATCGGCAATATCGATCCTGCCTACGCGCTGCCTGCATCCACATCCCAGCATGGCTCCTACGCGCTTGAAGACCTGTCCCGGTTGACAAGGCAGTACGGCATCACACATTGGCTGATCCCGTCGATCTGGCCTGAAACCTTCTGTTATTCCGTCCATGAAGCGTTGGCGACCGGCCTGCCAGTGATGGCCTTTGACATCGGTGGGCAGGGTGATGCGGTGCGTACGGCAAGCAATGGGGTGTCCGTTCCCTTCGGTGATGGCACCAACCTGGCTGAACGGATTGACGCCACTTTCGAGTTGCTTCGGCAGCAGCCCGTCATGGCAGCCATAACCACCTGCAACCACAAGCTTTCCCTGCCGCTCGTCAGGTGAAAAGGACAAGATATGTCGATACCACAACTCTTGAACAATGCCGCAAGGTATCCGAGGATAAAATGAGTTTTTCCGCCATTCTAACCCGCGCCGGCATTCACGAAAAGTATGTGCGCGAACTGTTCCCCGATGCCACTACATATGAGGGACCGCCCGTATTTGATCATCCCCTCTACTGTATGGGGTTCTTCAATCGCAGCGGTTCAAATTTGCTTGCAGAATATCTACGTGCTACGCCATATTTTTCGGGATTCTATGAGCAGTTAAATTATGACACAATCAGGAATCAATCGCTCAAAAATAACATTAAGAGTTTTCCTGATTACATACTGAACCTGACTGAGCGTTTTAGCCAGGGACGCCCGTGTTATGGGTTTAAATCATCCGTGGATCAACTGATGATGCTGCAACGGTTTGGTATTCCTAAAATGTATTCCGGAGGGCTGCGCATCATTCATATTACCCGTAAGGATTTAGTTGGTCTGGCAGTTTCATATCAGATTGCAAGTCAGAACAAGAAATGGACCAGTCAGCAAAAAGGTTTAGGTGAAGATGTTGAGATCTGCTTTAATGCGGATCAGATAACTCAATTAATTTCTCTTGCTCAGGATTCTGGCAATGGTATTGCTATGTATTCTGAAATTTTTGGATATGATCGCCTGCATATAACTTATGAGGACCTTGTCGAATCTCCGCAACTTGTTTTAGATCAAGTTTCAGATTTTACCAATCAACAAGGAAATGTCTGGCCAGTGATTATGCCCGGTATTCAACGGCAAGCTTCGGCACTCAATCGGCAGTTTCGAAAACTCTACCTTGAAAAGGTACGGTGCGACATACTCTAGGCTCTGTTGACAAAAGGGGTTCACAAGGTGGCCTGACCGTGATTCAAGCTGATATCTGCAAGGGAGACCAGCTTGGCGCGCAACCTGATGACCGACAACGAATGGGCATTTTTTGAAAGCTTCATTCAGGGTGCTCGACGCCCGAACGGGCGCAAGCCTGTGGATCATCGGCTTGTTCTGGATGGAATTTTCTGGATTGCTCGTACAGGAGCCCCTTGGCGTGACCTGCCCGAAGAATTTGGGAAA
>JBKEAB010000203.1:0-6114 GCA_047971845.1 Paracoccus sp. (in: a-proteobacteria)
GCCCCGTCACTTTTTTCCAAGAGCTTCCTTCAGCAATTCGTTCTGCATGCTGAGTTCGGCGAACATCTTCTTCAGCCGCCGGTTCTCGTCCTCGATCGCCTTCATCTGGCTGATCATCGACGCATCCATGCCGCCATACTTCGCCCGCCCTTTATATAACAACCCGCTGCTCATGCCGTGCTCCCGGCACAGCTCGGCCACCGGCATCCCGCCTTCGGCCTGGCGCAGGATCGCGAGGATCTGCGCTTCTGTGTATCTGCTGGTCTTCATCCGAAATCTCCTCGTGCTCTTTGCCAAGAAAATTCTACTTTTGAAGCCCCCTGCTTTCCGGGGGGATTACCCTACGACCGCCGCACCATCCACTTCGCGGGCTTTGTTCATCTTGCCGCAGACATGATCTGGCTGCGATAAATGTCGATCTCGCTTAAGGCTGGAGTGTGTAGACTGGCCATTGCCTCTTCTTGCTGACCCTGATGGATGATGGGTTTCAGCCTATTCGGGGGCGGGCCGTAACCGCAACCAGATCAGTGCCCCACCGGCCATGATCAGGAATGGCACCATGGCCATGTTGACGGTGTTCCATCCTGATTGTGGATCTGCCGTACCGGAACAGTTCATCAAACCGCCTGATGAAAGCGATGCCAGGAAGACTCCCGAAAATACCACAAGGTCATTGATCCCCTGGACCCGCCCGCTTTCCGCCTTGGAATGAGCGTTGGTAATCATGGCGGTTGCCCCGATAAAACTGAAATTCCAGCCGATGCCCAGAAGAATCAATGTCATATAAAACTGCTGGACTTCGATACCGCTCAGGGCTGCAACCCCGGCAAGCATCATGATGACCAACCCCAGGCCGACAATTACCGTTGTGCCAAAACGTGCAATCAGATGGCCCGTGAAGAACGAGGGAATGAACATGGCCAGAACATGTGCGGATACGACATTTGCCGCAGTATCGCTGCTCATTCCGCAGCCGACGATAGCCAGCGGAGCAGAGGTCATGACTAGGTTCATCAGCGCATAGGAAACCATTGCACAGATTATGGCGACGATAATGACCGGATCGCGCAGGATTTCGGCTGTAGAACGCCCCTCTGCCAGTTGTTGTCGTGATGCCGAATGAGGGACCGGGCGCGGAATATCCAGTGCAGCAAACAGGATCAGCCCTGCAAGGTTGATGCAGATAATCGCGGCATAGGTTGCCATGTACGGGATCGCCATCATCTCGTCGGTCAGGCGTACGATGGCCGGGCCGATGATGGCAGATGCAAGTCCGCCCGCCATAACCCAGGAGATTGCCTTTGCCTCAAATCCCGGTGGGGCTGTGTCGGTGGCGGCAAAGCGGTAAAATCCCTGCGAGGCCATATAGATTCCGGTCAGAACTGACCCGGCAATGAACAGCGCAAAACTGCCCTGCCGGATTCCCAGCCATGAAATGGTTGCGCCAAGAGCTCCGGCAAGTACTGCCAGTATGAAACCGGCCCGTCGGCCGTGGCGCTGCATGAAACCAGCCAGCGGCTGGGCCGTCAGGGCTGCACCCAGCACGATCATGGAAATGGGTAATGTTGCAAGGCACCGGTTGGGGGCCAGTGTCTGGCCCACCAGTCCGCCTGTAATAAAGATTATCGACATCTGGGCACCCAGAAATGCCTGTGCTGCCACAAGTACGATGACATTGCGCCGTGCCCGTGACAATGTCAGCGGCTGGGAAGGATGATCTTCGGAAGTTGTCACATCAACCCTGCCTCAGCGCAGCTGCACTATGTGCTCGTGCCTGGATCCCGGCCCAATCCTCTTCGGCTACGGCCTTTGCCGGTGCAATCCAGCTTGATCCGGCACATATGACATTGGGCAGTGACAGGTAGCTGCCGGCATTTTCCGGGGTGACACCGCCTGTCGGGCAGAAGGTGATATGTGGTAGCGGTCCGGCAAGCGCTTTCAGTGCCGGTGCTCCACCAGAGGTTTCGGCCGGGAAGAACTTCAGCATGTCATAGCCGTATTCATTGGTCTGCATCACTTCGGATGCGGTAACCGCGCCGGGCAGAAGGGGCAGGGAAGCATCTTCGCAGGCCCGGATCAGGGTTTCGGTTGCGCCTGGTGCAACCGCGAATGAGGCCCCGGCATCCTTGGCGCGGTAAACCTGTTCACGGGTCAGCACCGTACCCGCACCGACATGTCCGCCGGAAATTGAGGCCATTGCCTTGATGGCATCCAATGCGGCATCTGTCCGCAGTGTGACTTCAAGCACGGGCAAGCCGCCTTTAACCAGAGCCACGCCCAGCTGTTCCGCTTTTGTCGCATCCTCAATGACAAGAACGGGAATGATTGGGGCCAGTTGGCACAGGGCACGTGTATGTTCTGACTGGGTTTTCGGGATCATGGCAGGATCTCCTGAATGATTTGGTTGGAAAATGACGCGGATGCGCAGGTCATGCAAGTCTGGATATCGTTATTTCAGTAAACCGGCTTCACGGTAATATTGTTCGGCCCCCGGATGAAGGGGAATGACGACACCTTTCAGGGCGTTTTCGCGCAGGATACGCCGCCCGATCGGGTGGCCAAAGCTGAGTTGTCGCATTGTATTGTCATTCCACAAGACACGGGTGATAGCCTGAATTAGTTCTTCAGGCTGTTCTGCCGATGTTACCCAAAGTGCGCCGACTGACAATGTCGGAGTATCGGATTCCACACCGCGATAGGTTCCCCTTGGCAGACTGTCACGCAGAAAGAAACTGTCGGGGCTGGCTGTCAGCAGGGTGATGATATCATCACTGATAGGCACCAGTGTAATGTCG
This sequence comes from Paracoccus sp. (in: a-proteobacteria), assembly GCA_047971845.1. Lineage (GTDB taxonomy): Bacteria > Pseudomonadota > Alphaproteobacteria > Rhodobacterales > Rhodobacteraceae > Paracoccus. The sequence goes on from JBKEAB010000203.1 coordinate 2,796, forward strand.
GCCTGCCCGGCAAGCTGGCTGATAGCAGGGGCGGGATAGCCGCCGACAAAGAAGAATGCATCCAGCTTGCCCTCGCGCATGGCATTTGCGGCACGGGTTGCCGGAAGGTGGACAAGGGTTAGATCATCATCGCTGATCCCGGCCGCGTCCAGGACCAGCCGGGCATCGACCAGGGTTCCCGATCCCGGTTCATCCAGTGAAACGTGTTTGCCGCGCAGGTCTGACAGGCTCCGGATGCCGGCTTCGCGACGGGCGACGATATGTAGGGCTTCAGGATAAAGGCTGGCAATGGCGCGCAGGTTCTCGATGGGGGGCAGGCCCGCAAAATTTCCGGTTCCGGTTTGGGCCCAGTATGCGACATCAGCCTGCGCAAAGCCGGATTCCAGTTGCCCCTTGCCAACTGTTTCGACATTCTCGACCGACCCGGCAGAGGCTATTGCAGATGCCAGAAGGCCGGGCACCCCGCAGGCACCGCCATCAATACATGATGTCCCGCCGGGAGGGTTGGATATTGCTGCCGCGATGATCCCGCCAATCGGATAATAGGTTCCGGCAGTTGAGCCGTTCCCGATGCGGAAAAAGGTCAGCTCACTATCCTGACCTCCCCTTTCCTTGTCCTGTGCCGCTGCCGGCATCGTCAGCAGGACAAGAATGATAAGAAGGGGACGCAGCAGGAACATCACTTTTTCAGTCCGGTTTCTTTCAGAAGCCCCTGGCGCTTGGCTTCGTAATAATAACCGCGTGCATACCACATGACAGCTTCGGCCTCATCCCCACCAGAGACAATATAGGCTCCTCGCAGATAACGTCCGGCATATTTCAGGTTGGTATCGGCATCCAGTAATTCCTCAGGGGATCCGCGAAAACCCATGGTTCGTGCAGTTTGTGGCAGGATTTGCATCAACCCGTAATATGGTCCGTTACGGGCCCGGACCCGATAATCGGATTCTCGCTGAATCACCCGATGCAGAAGCGAGGCAGGGATATCGTGCTCTTTCGCCCAGTAATTGATCTTGCGCCGTATCTCAGGTGTCTCGCCGGGATGAAGCGTTCCAATTGTCCCGGCGGCAGGAATATTGCTGTTTGGAACCTGCTTGCGTCCACAAGCGGCAAGAGCTGCCAGGCACACCAGCATTCCGCGCCGGGAAAACCCACTTACGCTAGTGGGAATATCCCGGGGGTAGGCTGTCAACCCGGGTGACAGAGCCTCCCCTGGCGCGGGATCAGACATGGATGGCACCACTGCCGCAGGCAAGTGCTGCTTCCCGGACAGCTTCCGAGGTTGTCGGGTGTGCGTGACAGGTCAGTGCAATATCTTCGGCCGAAGCCCCGAATTCCATTGCAACACAAATTTCATGGATCATTTCGCCGGCATTGGGGCCGATGATATGGCAGCCCAGTACACGGTCGGTATCGGCCTCAGCCACAATTTTGACGAAACCGTCGCCCTGAAAGACAGCCTTGGCGCGGGCGTTTCCAAGGAAAGGGAATTTGCCAATCTTGACTTTGCGACCGGTTTCCTTCGCTGCCGCTTCGGTCAGGCCGACGCTGGCAACCTCTGGTGTGGTGTAGATGACACCCGGAATCACATCATAATTCACATGACCTGCTTTGCCGGCGATGACTTCGGCCGCTGCCATGCCTTCATCTTCGGCCTTATGGGCCAGCATGGGGCCGGGTACGGCATCGCCAATAGCGTAGATGCCGGGAATATTGGTCTGCCAGTGCTTGTCGATGGCGATCTGCCCGCGATCTGTCATGGCAACCCCGATCTTGTCCAGCCCCAGCCCTTCAACGTAGGGGCGACGGCCGGTTGCCAGCAGGACGACATCTGCCTTCAGGTCATGTGCACTGTCATCCTTGCGCAGCTTGTAACTGACCGTTGCCGCTCCGTCCTTTGCCGTCGCCGATTGCACGGCTGCGCCCAGAACGAAATTCAGTCCCTGCTTGCTCAGTATTTTTTGCAGCTGTTTCTGGATTTCCGCATCCATGCCGGGAGTGATGGCATCAAGATATTCGATCACCGTGACTTTTGCACCAAGCCGTGCATAGACGGAACCGAGTTCCAACCCGATGACGCCGGCACCAATCACGACCATGGATTTCGGAACCCCTGCAAGGGCCAGGGCACCGGTGGAATCGATGATGGTGCCGGAATCGTTGTCGACCTCGACCCCTTTCAGCGGGCTGGGTTCCGAACCGGTGGCAATGACGATATTCTTTGTTTCGTGAATGTCATCACCAATCCTGACCTTGCCGGAAGCCTCGATTGAGGCCCAGCCCCTGATCCAGTCAATCTTGTTTTTCTTGAACAGGAACTCGATTCCCTTGGTGTTGGTCTCCACCGTTTCGGCCTTGTATCCCTGCATGACTGTCCAGTCGACAGATGGTGCTTCGCCCATCAGGCCCATTCTGGAGAAATTATGCTCAGCTTCGTGATACATGTGCGAGGCATGAAGCAATGCCTTTGACGGAATACAGCCCACGTTGAGGCAGGTGCCGCCAAGTGTATCGCGGCCTTCGGCAACAGCGACCTTCAGGCCCAGCTGGGCCGCGCGGATGGCGCAGACATAGCCGCCGGGGCCGGCACCGATAACGATGAGGTCATAGCTGGACATTGAAATCTCCTTCACAAGTCAGTTGCCGCATATATCCGCTTTTGCAGATCTGCGGTATGATTACGCTGTGCTTACACAAGCTGCGCATCGGATTCATCCTGAAAACGAAAATAAGTGATCCAATCTGCACCTGAAGAAATTATGCTAGGATAATGAACATGGTTACGGTAAAGCGTGTTGACCAGATCCATGTCTGGTAGAAGACCAGCACAGGGAATGGGCTGGGACATACAGAATTCGTGCCTGAAGATAGATCCGGGCAGACGTGGCCGTAAAATTCCTGACCCGGCCTGACAGGGTGACCAATATCGTCGCAATTATAAGAAATATAAACGATTCACGTTAGGATCAGGACTTGTTCTGGCGTCATAGCCAGAAGATGACGGTTGCGGCGAGTGCGACGGCGGAGAGGAAGACCTTGGGGCACCTGTCGCAGCGGGTGGCAACCCGTCGCCAGTCCTTGAGCCTGGCGAACCTGATCCCGATGCGGGTGCGGCGTTTGTATCAGCATCTGTCGTATTTGACGGGATTGCCGCGCGACTTCCTGCCTGGGATGCAGGGATTTATCCCTCTGTTTTTCAACGCATCTCTGAGCCAATCAGCGTCATGGCCCCGGTCAGCCAGCAACCATTCCGCTTTGGGTAAGCTACCCAGCAGGGCCGCAGCGCCGGTGTAATCGCTGACTTGGCCTGCGGTCATGA
>JBKEAB010000204.1:0-11628 GCA_047971845.1 Paracoccus sp. (in: a-proteobacteria)
TCTTCGTCATTCATGGCCATGCGGGCAAAGGTTTCGCGCATCTGGGCCGCGGTCTTGAGCGGATCTGGCTTGCCGTTGACACCCTCGGGGTTGACGTAGATCAGGCCCATCTGCACGGCAGCCAGCGGATTTTCCATCGTCTCGGGCGCATCAACATTATCATAGCGCTCATCCGAAGGTGCCAACCACTCCTTTTCCGCACCCCAATAGGTATCCTTTTCAGGATGCCAGATATCTTCGCGACCAAAGCTGAAACCGAATGTCTTCAGGCCGGCGACTTCATAAGCCATGGTGCCGGCCAGCTGGATCAGGTCGGCCCAGCTGATCTTACTACCGTATTTCTTCTTGATCGGCCACAGCAGGCGGCGCCCCTTGTCGGTATTGGCGTTATCGGGCCAGCTGTTGATCGGTGCAAACCGCTGGTTACCGGATCCGGCCCCGCCACGCCCATCGGTCAGACGATAGGTTCCCGCAGCATGCCACGAAACCCGTGCAAACATGCCGACATAGCTGCCCCAATCGGCTGGCCACCAGTCCTGACTTTCCGTCATCAGGGCGCGCAGATCGGCCTTCAGTGCTTCGACATCCAGTTTCTTCAGCTCTTCACGATAATTGAAATCGGGGCCCAGCGGATTGGTCTTCGAATCGTGCTGATGCAGGATGTCCAGATTCAGGGCATTCGGCCACCAGGAAGTAACCGATTCACCGCTGGAGGTCATTCCACCGTGCATTACGGGGCATTTTCCTGCCGGGTTGTCATTGGCGTCCATGTCATCAAGCTCCTTGCTGGCTGGTCCCAACCCAAAAATTCGGGGGACTCGCATGACTCGTATCTGTGTCCGACAAGAGACTAATCCGTTTGTACGATAATGAATAATTGCATTTTCTTACCTTCAAGATAAGATTGTCTGATGCAGTCCCTAACTTTGAAACAATTACGGTATTTTGAAGCCCTTGCCCGGACCGGCCAATTCGGCCGGGCTGCCGATGACTGCGCGATTACGCAGCCTGCATTGTCGATGCAAATCAAGGAACTTGAGCTGCAACTAGGCACCCCTCTGGTCGAGCGCGGCACACGGCAAGTACGGCTGACAGCACTTGGTCAGCAATTTGCAGCCCGGGCACGGGACATTCTGCGGGCCGTGGATGAACTGGGCGATCTGGCGCGGGCAGACAGCGATGGATTATCAGGACCATTGCGGATCGGGGTGATTCCAACCATTGCCCCCTACCTGTTACCGCGGCTTATTCAGACAATCGGTCACGAATTCCCGGGGGTTGATCCCCAGCCCCGCGAAACCGTCACGCAGCGACTTATTGCCGACCTGCTGGAATCACGGCTGGATATTGCCATTATCGCATTACCGGTATCAGAGCCTGCACTTCATGAAGTACCCTTGTTTGATGAAGAATTCGTGCTGATTCGTCCTGCAACTGATGCCGACAAGCCCGTACCAAATGCCGAAAACCTGCAACAGATGCGGCTCTTGCTTCTGGAAGAAGGCCATTGCTTTCGTGATCAGGCCCTGTCCTTTTGCAAGATGGCACAGGCCCCACACGGTCTGATGGAAGGCAGCTCGCTTTCCACACTGGTCCAGATGGTTGGTGCCGGAATTGGCGTGACCCTGATTCCCGAGATGGCGGTGGATATTGAAACCCGGCAGGCAAATGTTGCGGTCGCACAACTTGCTAAACCACGTCCCAGCCGGACAATCGGCATGGTCTGGCGCAAGTCCAACCCGCTTGCGGATCGCTTTGTCAAAATTGCCCAGATTGTTGCCGATATCAGCCAGTCTCCGCCCCGGGCCTGATCAGATACCTGATCGGTCATTTGGCTGACAGGCTGTTATTTGCGTACCAGTCCGATCCGGCGGGCTGCACGGTTTTCCAAAACCTGAAAACCTTCGTAGATCAGGATTGCCAGAAGCCCGACAACCAGGCCTCCCTGCACGACAAATGCCGTGTTTGACGACAGTAGGCCCGCGATAATCACTTCTCCCAGCGTTTTCGCCGCAACGGTCGAGCCGATTGTGGCTGTCGCCAGTGAAATAACTGCTGACAACCGTATTCCGGCCAGAATCAACGGCGTGGCCAGGGGCAGCTCAACCTGCAAAAGCCTCTGGCGGCGGGTCAGGCCCATTCCACGGGCCGCTTCGGTGACGTCCGGTGGCTGGTTGGTCATGCCTGTCAGCGTATTTTCGAAGATCGGCAGTAAACCATAAAGAAACAGTGCAACCAAAGTTGGCCCCGCCCCAAACCCCATGACCGGTACGGCAAGGGCCAGGACTGCAACCGGTGGAAATGTCTGCCCCACCGCTGTAACAGTCCGGGCCAGCGGCAGGAATTCCCGCCCTGCCGGGCGTGTAACCAGAATACCCAAGGTTACCGCCATGACGGTTGAGGTCAGAACTGCAACTGTGACCAGTGCCAGATGAGACAAGGTCAGACTCAGCAGGCTGGTCTGGGTATAGATCGGTGGCGCATCATTTTTGGTCAAAGGCTGAAACAGCATTGAGAAGCTTTCCGGGCGAGCCAGAAAAATCAGCAGGGACAAGCCCGCCAATAGCAGAAGGATCCGTCCGATCACGATATCACCGCCCCGGCAGCGTGTTCCTGCAGTGCTGCCAGTGTTACTATACCACCACCTTCAACCGGCAACATATCGCGCCCGGACCAGAGGCATTCCGCAAGGGCATCCCGCAGACTTGCATCGGGGGAAATCATGGTGCCCGCTGCCTCACCAGGCTGCGCAAGATGACCAACCTTGCCCAGGGACAAAAGACGGAAGGGACGCTCTCCCTCCCCGATCAGCGCCTGCACGAAGGGTGTAGCCGGCCGGGTCAGGATTTCAGCCGGAGGACCATATTGCAGCAGAATACCCTTATCCATGACCGCAATCCGGTCACCCAAGGCCACTGCTTCTTCCATATCATGGGTGACGATCACCAAGGTCGTTCCCAGTTTCCGCTGAATGGCCCTCAGGTCATCCTGTGCCTTAGCCCGGATCACCGGATCAAGTGCCCCAAAGGGTTCATCCATCAGTAATAGTTCAGGCCTGGCGGCAAGGGCACGGGCAACACCGACACGCTGTTGCTGACCACCGGATAGCTCATGTGGCATACGATCCCTGAACTGACCGGGATCAAGCTGGAACAAGTCCAGCAATTCATCGACCCGGGCAAAGATATCAGCCCCGGACCAGTTCAGAAGCTGCGGCACCGTGGCAATATTCTGACCCACGGTCCGATGCGGAAACAACCCATGCCCCTGAATTGCATAACCAATGCGCCGGCGCAAAAGATGTGGCGTAATAGAAGCTGTATCGACACCGTCAATCAGCACCTGCCCCGAACTGGGCTCAACCAGTCGGTTAATCATACGCAGGAGCGTTGTCTTGCCCGAACCCGAGGTTCCGACAAGCGCTGCAATCTGCCCGCTTTCCACAATCAGGCTGACGTCACTGACCACGGTATTGCTGTCATAGGTCTTGGTAAGGTTCCGGATCTCGATCATGTCTCGGTTCTCCTGGATTTACGTCGGTCAAGCACCTCGACCAGAAGATCAAGGGCGATACCTGCAATCAGAGCCAGTGCAATGGTTGGCAATGCGCCCAGCAGGACAAGATCCATGGCTGTCTGGTTCAGCCCCTGAAAAACAAAGGTCCCAAAGCCGCCGCCGCCGATCAGCCCGGCAATGACGGCAAGGCCGATATTCTGCACCAGAACGATGCGCACGGCAGCCAGAATAACCGGCAGTGCCAATGGAACCAGCACGCCGCGCATAACCTGTCCGTCTGTCATGCCAAGACCAAGCGCTGCATCCCGCGTCGCCGGGGAAACGCCGCTCAGCCCGACCAGCGTATTCGACACGACCGGCAGCAGCGAATACAGAAACAGCGCCACCAATGCCGGAAATATCCCGATGCCGGCGATACCAAATGAAGCTGCTCCAGATATATTTGCTGCAATCCAGCCAAAGACCGGGATCATGATTCCGAACAGTGCCAGTGACGGAATTGTCTGAAGGATATTCAGGATTCCGAGCACCGGCCTGCGCAAACGCGCAACCTGATAAATCATGATGCCGAAGGGCAAACCAATCAACAGCGCGACGCCAAGCGACCCGAAGGCCAGCACTAGATGCCGCAATGCTTCGCGCCAGAACAGGTCCTTGCGCGCATCATATTCGCGCATGACAGACACACCATCCAGCCAGCCGGACCACAGGACTATGCCGGGCACAACAATGGCACCAGCCAGGATCATCCAACGCGCGGCAAGGGGAAGCCGCAACCGCGACAAGGCATCAGCCATCATCAGGGCAAAGGCCAGAAGCAGAAGCCAGAACCCGGCGGCAGGGGCGATGCGGGCCATCGTATTGCCTTCGGGTGTCAGGAAACGGGCAGCAGCGCCAAGTGCCAGCAGCGACGCAATGACACCTGCCATTCCCATGACCAGCCGCAACCGCAGCCGCAACCGGGCCGAAACACCTGCAATCAGCGCAACGGCCAGAACTGCTGTCAAGGCCCGGCCCGTCACCGGACCAATGGCCTGTACCAGCAGAACACCTTCACCGGGAACGATACGGTTTGCCTTGAACTGCACCAGCGGCACGACAAGTGCGATCGTCCCCAGAACTGCGAACAAAAACCCCGTCCGGCTGAGCGGAAAGGATCTGCTGTGGTTTGTACCCGGAAACGGAATATCGGTCATCTTTTCCCCTTGGCCTGCCCCTGGGTGACAGATGCGGGCAACAGTATGATTGACACTGATGCCCGGTCCGGGTCCTTATTCCAGAATGCCCTGCCGGGTCAGGTAATCCCTGGCCACGGCATTTGCAGGTTCACCACCAACCTGAATACGGCCATTAAGTTCCTGTAACGTGGTCAGGTCCAGCCCTGCGAAAATCGGGTTCAGGACCTCGGCAATCTGCGGATAAGCGGTCAGCACTTCCTCCCGGACCAGAGGTACGGGCTGATAGACCGGTTCAACAGACTTGTCATCCTCCATCACAACCAGCCCGGCAGGGACAATGCCACCATCGGTCCCATAGACCATCGCTGCATTCACACCTGAGGTCTGCTGCGCAGCAGCCGCAATGGTTGCTGCCGTATCACCACCTGAAAGCTGAACCAGTTGATCCGGTGTCAGTTCAAACCCATAGGTTTCCTGAAATGCCGGCAATGCTGCCGGGGATGTCACGAACTCGGTCGAAGCCGCAAGCTTCACTTCGCCTCCGTCCGAGACAAACTTGCCAAAATCGGACATCGTCTTCAGATCATTGCCTTCGGCCAGATCCTGACGCACGGCAATGGCCCACGTGTTATTGGCGGGTGAAGCCGTCAGCCAGATGATATTGTTGACCTTGTCCAGTTCCGCCGCACGGGCATAGCCTTCGCCAGCGTCTTTCCAGACATCACTGTCGGCTTCGTTATGAAAGAAAGCCGCATTACCGGTATATTCGGGATAAATATCAATCTGGCCTGCGGTCAGCGCATCACGCAGGATCGGCGTGCCACCCAGTTGCAGCTTATCCTGTACGGGCAATCCGGCGTCCTGCAAGGCAAGGAAAACGATGTTTCCCAGCAGCCCGCCTTCAGTGTCGATTTTCGAAGATACGACAATCTCCTTGTCCTGAGCAATCGCTGCCGCCGCAGAGGTCAGCCCGATCAGGGCCGCTGTGGCTAGGGTCGTGATGCGTTTCATCTGTTCTGCTCCTGTTGCAGTGCATGGATCCCATTGCGTTCTGTTTTCATGGCGAACGCAATGCCCAAAATGTCATCGAAGGGCATAAACGGCGATGCAGCCAGCAAACTACCCTGAAAATCCGGTCTCAGCAGGCCCTCGCGCAATGCGGTCAGACCAGCTGATTGCGGCAGATCAGCAGTTAACGTCGGAACATGTTGCCGGGTTTCACGATAGAGCAGTGACACGACTCCCGGTGCCGGAACCACACCACGCAAATCCAGTGCCTGTGCACATAACATGGCTTCGACCGCCTGCAGCCAGTCGATGGCCTCCAGCTGTTCACGCAGCTTTGCCGCACTTAACGATATGAAGGCAGCCTCATCCTCCAGCCCAGCCGCAACAGTCAGGTTCAGAACCGAGACCGGGGCAGACGCATCCGTTACGCGCACAACCTGTTCCAAGGCCAGTTTTATCACCGGTCCATATCCCGTGGCCACCACTCCGGGCGGAACCAGATTAACCGGAAGCCCATCAAGCTGACCGTTGGTCATCAGCAGGCAGCGGTTGAACGTATTCCGCGCCATATGCGTCAGCGCAAGCTGAACCGAGGCCAGCCGCATCGACAGAGACAGCAGCAAACTGCCACCCGAGGTCATCACCTGCCCATCAGCAATGACCGGATTATCGTCAACATGTGCAGTTTCTTCGCGAACGCTGCGACCCGCTTCCCGGATTGCATTGGCGCAAGCACCAAAAACCTGGGCAATCATGCGCCCCGACAGCGGATCATGCACACGATGTACCGCCGGCCAGTCAGCTCCTTGCGCCGTGGTCAGCAACCACCCCGCCATATCGCGCTCCTGCGCCAAGCCATTGCTGACCGCCGCCTGCCAGACATTGCGATCAAGCCCCATTGCCTGCGCCCCCATCATCGCCAGGGCCATTTCACGCCTCAGGCTGCAGGCCGCCCGTCTGATATGCAAAACTGCTTTGGCCAACCCATAGGAATTCGAGGCCACCGCCGCTAATCCGTCACGGGGCAACATCTTGTGGGGTTTCATACCAAGCTGTGACAGAGCCTTGGCAGCGGGCATGATTTCACCCTTCAACCGAACTATGCCGGCTCCGGCCATAACCGTGGCCAGCTGTCCCATCTGTCCCAGATCTGCCGCCCCCGCCGATCCACGCCGATTGAGTACCGGCAGCAGATCCCGGGCCAGCATTATTTCCAGAAACTGCACGAATTCCACCGAAACACCGACCTGACCGGTCAGCGCTGAATTCAGCCGTAGCGCAAGGGTCAGCCGGGAGGCCTCAGGTGACGCTTCTTCACCCACGGCGATTTGATGCGCAAAGGGCAGAGCACGGATATACTCCAGCATCTCGCGTCCTTGCTGTTCAACATCCTTCAGTGCACCAACCCCGGTCGTTGCACCATAGATCTGCTGACCCCCGTGCAACGCTGCCAGAAAGCACGCACGACCATCAGCCACACGCTGGATTGCAGCATCATCAATACGAACCTGCACCTGTCTCTGGGCGATACGCGACAACGTGGCAAGGTCAATTTCCGTCCCGTTCAGGACAACCGGATCAGACGTCAAGATTTCCTCATTGCTGTTTTATTCCATGTTGTCAGTGCGGCAGCCTGTGTCAACAGGTCCTGAAGCAGTCAGGATCGCTTCAGGCGGCATCGACACAGTGACCAGGAATTTTACTTGGATACTGGACCGCGCCCGAACGCAAGTCTACAAGACAGACCGTCACGTGCAGCCAGAAGTCAGCCACACGCCATATTGCAAGAGGATATGACCATGCGCCGATTTTCCGCTGCCATGCTGGCCGCTGTCACATTTGCTTCCGCCGCTATCGCCAGCGATGTCACTATTGCCACCGCACAGGGAGAGGTGACCCTACCCGAAGCCCCGGAGAAAGTCGCGGCATACGATGTTGCCGCGATCGACACTTTGAATGCACTTGGCGTGTCGCTGGCCGGAATTCCTGACACACTATATCTGCCGGATCTGTCCGGTCTTCAGGGTGAAAACATCGGCACCCTGTTTGAACCAGATCTGGAAAAACTGGCCGGAGTTGCTCCGGATCTGATTATTGTCGGCAGCCGTTCCGCACCCCAGCGCGATGCCGTTGCGCAAGTGGCCACTGCCATCGACATGACCATCGGCGCTGACCTTGTTGCCGATGCCAGGGCTCGTATTGACGCCTATGGGGCATTATTTGCCCGACCTGACAAAGCCGAAGCGCTGCAAGCCGCACTTGATGAAAAGCTGGCAGCACTGAGAGCGGCTGCCGAAAACAAGGGAAATGCGCTGATTGTCATGACCAATGGCCCAAAGATGGCCGCCTATGGCGACGGTTCCCGCTTTGGCTGGATACATCAGCAAACCGGGATCAAGCCGGCCATCGCGGATCTTTCAACCGAAGACAGCCACGGCAATGTCCTGACCCATGAGGCCATTGCTGAGGCCAACCCGGACTGGCTGTTTGTTCTGGATCGTGGTGTTGCAGTCGGGGATGAGGGTGAAAGTGCCAGCCAGACGCTGAAATCGCCGCTGGTGGAAGCCACGAATGCCTGGAAAAATGATCATGTCGTCTACCTTCCCGCAGCAGAGTTATATATCGGCGGTGGCGGATATACTTCGCTGAGCAAGGTTGTCGAGACTCTCACCGAAGCATTATCAAAGTGAGACATCCGCTCAGCGTGACGATAGCGGCACTGGTGCCGCTGGTATTGGCCAGCCTGATGACAGGTGCGGCCCGCGTCGATATCTTTGCTGCGCTAAGCGACCCCTGGGCAATGCTGGTCCTGATGGAATCCCGCCTGCCCCGCACACTGGCAGTATTGCTGACCGGGGCCGCACTTTCCGTTGCTGGTATGCTGTTACAGGCACTGGTCCGTAACCGCTTCGTTGGCCCAGACACGGTTGGCACCGCAGAAAGTGCCGCACTTGGCCTGTTGGCGGTGACGCTTCTGGCGCCGGCCATACCGATCTGGGGCAAGATCATGATTGCCAGCCTGTCCGCACTCACCGGAACAGCGTTGTTTGTCGCTGTCATCCAACGTTTGCCCCCACGGGAAATCATGCTGGTTCCGATTACCGGTATTGTCCTGTCAGGGGTTATCGGGTCTGTCGTGGTCTATATCGCCTGGCAGGCTGACCTGATGCAGTACCTGACCACTTGGCTGATGGTTGGTGAATTTTCCGGTATCATTGCCGGTCGTTATGAAATCCTCTGGATTGCCGGAGCCGCCGCCGGGCTGGCCTGGTTTGCGGCCGATCGTTTCGCGATCCTCGCTCTCGGAGAAGAGGTTGCAACCGGGCTTGGCCTCGGTACACGCGGAATCATGCAACTGGGATTGATCACCGTTTCCCTGGTCACGGCCATGGTTGTGACCACCGTTGGCATGATCCCCTTTGTCGGGTTGATCGTCCCCAATATCGTGTCACGCATCATGGGCGATAACCTGCGCCAGTCACTGCCCATGGTGGCCACAGCCGGCGCAGCACTTCTGCTGGGCTGTGATCTGGCCGGCAGACTACTGCGCCATCCATTTGAAATCCCGGTCGGAACAGTGATGGGTTTCGTCGGAGCGGGCATTTTCCTTTATCTCCTGTATCGCAGGCCCGCCCGTGTCTGACACCATGCTTTCCTCCCTGACTACCGGGACATCTCAACCCCAGCGACAAATCCATCTGTTCGGTGGACTGGGAATACTGTTGCTGATCGTCTCTGCCTTCTGGATGTTTCAGGGACTGGACGATGGTAACCGCGCCTTTATCCTGAAGCTGAGGGTAATCAAGCTGGGTTCCCTGCTGACTGTGGCAGCCGCCACCGGAGTATCAACGATACTGTTTCAGACCGTGACCGGGAACCGGGTCCTGACCCCCTCAATCATGGGATTTGATTCGCTCTATATTCTGCTTCAGACGGCTATGGTGGCAAGTATCGGCACTGCCGGCTTTGCAGGTTTGCCAGATATGACAAAATTTCTGGCCGAAGTTGCTGTCATGTGCATCCTTGCAGTGGTACTGTTTGGTACCCTGCTGGGGCACGGAACACGCGATATCGGTCGGACAATCCTGACAGGCATCATTTTTGGCGTGATGTTCCGTTCGGCCAGCCAGCTTCTGGGACGACTGATTGATCCGAATGAATTTGCCGTGGTTCAGGCGGCAAGCGTGGCCAATTTTACCCGCGCCGATGCCACATTGCTGCCTGTCGGCGCTGTCCTTTGTGCAATAGCCATCATGACAGCATGGCAGTTGTCATCCCGGCTGGATGTGCTGGCACTTGGCCGGGATACAGCGGTTTCGCTTGGACTGCATCACATGCGCATGGTGCTGATAACGCTGGGGCTGGTTGCCACACTCGTTTCGGTATCGACCGCACTTGTCGGACCACTTTCATTATTCGGCCCAGCCGCTTTCTTTGGGCTGATCGTTGCGGGCATGACACATGGGCTGACCCATACATGCCGGCACAAACTCCTGTTACCGATTGCTGTCCTGATTGCTGCCAATATCCTTGTTGCCGGACAAATGATCTTTGAACGGATCCTTGGTCAGCAGGCCGCACTTTCAGTAGTGATCGAGTTCGCAGGCGGGCTGTTTTTCCTTTACCTCTTGCTGAAAGGCCGCATCCGATGATCCAGCTTTCCGGCGTCTGCCACCAGATTAGCAATATCCCGATCCTGCATGATGTGACTGCCAACCTACCCCGCGGCAGGCTGACTGCGCTGATCGGGCCAAACGGGGCCGGCAAATCCACCCTGCTGCGTCTGATCGGCCGGCTGGAACCGTTGCAGCAGGGATCTGTCCGGATCGGAGACCTGGACATCATGAAAACCTCTTCATCGGAACTGGCCCGACATATGGCTATCCTGGGTCAGCAAACCATGATTGCCAGCCGGTTGCGCCTGTCAGATCTTGTTGCTTTCGGCCGCTGGCCTCATCATCACGGCCGGCCAAAACCACAAGACAAGGCTGCTGTAGAAAAGGCCTTGGAAACATTCCGCCTCACACCTTTGGCAAACCGCTTCCTTGATGAGGTATCTGGCGGTCAGGCACAGCGGGCTTATCTGGCCATGACCTTTGCACAGGATACCGACTGGTTGCTGCTGGATGAACCCCTGAACAATCTGGATATATCCCATGCCCGGTCACTGATGGCGCAATTGTCCGATCTGGTCTGTCATTCCGGCAAAAGCGTGGTCATCGTTGTGCATGAGGTTAATTATGCGGCAGCATGGGCTGACCATATCCTTGCACTGAAAAACGGCAGGATAGCAGCTGAAGGTACGCCTGAAGATGTACTGACATCCGAAACCCTGTCCATGCTCTATGATACACCGATCAATGTGACGACACATCAGGACCGACCCCTGATCCTGCATCATTGTTAGGCTCAGGACACATAACCAATAGATGGCGAGTGCCGCAAGGGCGAGGGCGAACAGGAAGACCCTGGGCCTCGGTCGTATAGGGTTGCCACGTGGCGCCAGTCCTTGAGCCTACCGAACTGATTTTGATGCGATTGCGCCGCCTGTATCGGCGCTTGTCGTATCTGCGGCCCCCGAGCAGCCAGTTGATATATCCAAGCGACAATTTTATGATACTGTATCTTTATGAGCCATCCGATTGCCTTTCGTCGTCATGTCCTGCGGGTCAGGGAGCGTGACGGATTGAGCTTTGCCGAGGTTGCCGACCGGTTCTCGGCAGGCATTTCTTCTGTGAAACGCTGGTCGAAGCGTCCGGAGCCGAAGCCTTATGAGCGCCGCAAGGTCCGCCGGATCGACCCCTTGATGCTTGCGCAGGACGTGCGCGATCATCCCGATGCCTATCAGCACGAGCGCGCGGCGCGGTTTGGCGTCACACCCAAGGCGATCTGGCAGGCGCTGCGCAAACTGGGTGTGACATATAAA
>JBKEAB010000205.1:0-9894 GCA_047971845.1 Paracoccus sp. (in: a-proteobacteria)
CATTTGCCGAACTCGGCCGGTAGGTCCCGCCATGGCGCACCGGTTCGGGAAATCCAGAAAATGCCATCAAGGACGAGGCGGTGGTTGGTCGGCTTGCGTCCATTCGGGGCGCGAACAGAGAGGATGAAGCCCTAAAAGAACGCCCATTCCTCGTCCGACATAAGATCTCGTGCCAAGCTGGTCTCCATCGCAGATGCCAGCTTGAAACATGCCCTAAGCACGAGCGGAACCCCTTTTGTCAACACGACCTAGTCAGCACGAAGGCAGTCGCAATCAGGAACTGCACATGGCCATGATCTGATAATCCGGAAAACATAGGAAAATACTCCATAAGGAATTATTCAAATTTCAGCTTCCCATATTATTTATCCCCAGCCCCAGCCCCAGCCCCAGCCCCAGCCCCAGCCCCAGCCCCAGCCCCAGCCATCAGGTCCCACAATCAGCTGATGGCTGCGATCAGCAGGGAAAGTACGGCTGTCGCGCCTGCACCGATTGCAGCCGATCGCCAGCTGAAACGGCGCGGGGGGCTGGGGGGGACTTCGGAACGCTGGCGTTCGCGCCAGAAGGCTTCCTCAATCAGTTGCGGCATCAGTGGCATGGCGCGATGCAATGTACGCATGATTTTCTGGCTGTCGGATATGATGGCACGCGGACCCAGATTGGCCTGAATATAGTTTTCAACTATTGGCTTGGCGGCGTTCCAGATGTTCAGGTTCGGATTCAGAGACCGGGCAACGCCTTCCACAACAACCATGGTGCGTTGCAATAAAATCAGTTCCGTTCGTGTCTGCATGCCAAAGCGTTCGGTGACCTCGAACAGATAGCCAAGCAGGCTGGCCATGGAAATTTGCGTTGCATCGGCCCCGAAGATGGGTTCGCCCACGGCTCTCAGGGCACGGGCGAAGGCTGCCGGGTCGCGATCACGGGGGACATAGCCGGCTTCGAAATGGACCCGTGCCAGATTGTCGTAATCACGATGGATGAAGCCCATCAGGATTTCGGCATAGATACGCCGGGTGTATTCGTCGATCTCTCCCATGATGCCGAAATCATAGGCGATCAAGTTCCCGTTTGGTGCGACCTTCAGATTACCCTGATGCATGTCACCATGGAAGAAACCATCACGCAGGGCATGTGACAGGAATAGTTGCAGGATGCGTTCACCCAGTTGGGCGGTGTCGTGTCCGGCGTTGCGGATTGCCGGGACATCGCCAAGCGATATCCCCTCTGCCCAGTCACTGGTCAGAACCCGGCGCGAACTGAGTTCCCAATGCGGAGCAGGAATCTGGAATTGTGCGTCATCCCTGGTGTTCTCCGCAAAAAGCGATGCTGATGCCGCTTCCAGTCGCAGGTCCAGCTCGCCGTTCACGATCCCTTCGAAATGAGACACGACATCCTTTGGTCGCAGGCGGCGGGTTGCGGGCGACAGGGCTTCGATCATGTCAGCCCCAAAGTGGAACGCGTCGATATCGCGGGAAAAGGCGGCGGCGATATCGGGCCGCAAGACCTTGATTGCGACCTCCTGTCCGGTATCGGCACGTCGGGCGTGATGGACCTGTGCAATCGACGCTGCCGCAACAGGTTCGGAAAACTCGCTGAAAAGCTGATCGGGTGATCGGCCAAGGTCAGCTTCGATTATGGCCTTGGCCTGATCGGTCGGGAAGGGAGGAAGCTTGTCCTGCAGGTAACTCAGCTGATCGGCGAGCTCGCTTCCGACCACGTCCGGCCTTGTCGAGAGGATCTGGCCGAACTTGATATAAGCCGGACCGAGTGCGGTAATGGCGCGGGTTACCGGAGGTAAGGACGGGTCGCCCTTATAGCCCAGCCAGCGAAAGGGCCAGCCCAGTATCCGCGCGGCCACGCGCACATTGCGAGGGGCCTGCATTGCATCCAGTGCCGCGCGCATTGCGCCCGTGCGTTCGAAGGTGGCGCCTGTCCGGATCAGACGCCAGATGTTATGAGGGCCGCGCATTTACAGTTTCCAGCCTGAATGCAATGCGGCAATGCCCATGGACAGGTTCCGGTACTGCACCCGTTCAAAACCAGCATTGCGGATCAGGTTTGCGAAGGTGTCCTGATCGGGGAACCGGCGGATTGATTCGACCAGATACTGATAACTGTCGCGGTCATTTGCAACCATCTGACCCATAACCGGGATGACGTTGAAGGAATAACGGTCATAGGCCCATTGCAGAGCCGGAACTGGCAACTGACTGAATTCCAGCACCATCAGCCGTCCCCCCGGACGCAGAACGCGGTAGGCTTCGGTCAATGCATCGGGGATCCGGGTGACATTGCGGATTCCAAAGCTGATCGTATAGCGATCAAAGCTGTTTGCTGCGAACGGGAGGGCCATGGCGTCGCCCGTGACCCAGTCCAGACGGTCCGCCAATCGTTCGGCTTCGGCGCGCTTGCGACCTTCGATCAGCATGGATTCGGTCATGTCGCAAACGGTAACATCGGCATCCGGGGCGCGGTTGAGAAAACGAAAAGCGATATCACCCGTACCCCCGGCGACATCCAGAAGATGTTGTCCCCGCTGGGGATTCAGCCAGTCCATCATGGCGTTTTTCCAGATTCGGTGGACCCCAACGCTCATCAGGTCGTTCATCACGTCATAACGTGAAGCAACGCGTGAAAATACGCCGTGGACCAGTCCGGCCTTGTCGTCCTCGTCTACGGTCTGAAAGCCGAAATGGGTTTGCCTGTTGCTCATCACTCTTGCCGTCTGCGGTTTCGGGGCACAATTAGGGGTGAACCTTAGCGGCCACAATGCGACGAAAGTGACGAAGATGCCAGAACTGCCCGAAGTGGAAACTGTGCGGAGGGGGCTTCAGCCGCATATGGAAGGGATGCGTATCAACCGGTTGACCCTGAACCGGAACGGGTTGCGATGGCCCTTTCCACCGGACTTGGTGCAGGCGGCGACAGGGGCGGTGGTGACCGGGTTGCGGCGTCGGTCCAAATATATCCTTGTCGACTTGGACCGGGGGGCGACGATCCTGATCCATCTGGGTATGTCCGGGCGTATCCTGATTGAAACGGCAGATCAGGGGCCGACTTCCCGTGATCCGGCGATACTGCCCCGTCATGATCATGTCGTTTTCGGGATTGAAGGCGGAACATGTATCATACTGAACGATGCCCGGCGATTCGGTATGGTCGACCTGATTCGGGATGATTTGTCACCGATGTTGCAAAATCTGGGACCGGAACCGCTTGATCCGGAATTTTCCGGCGTCACCCTTGCCACGGCTCTTGACGGGCGTCGTGCGCCGATCAAGGCGCTGCTGCTGGATCAGGGTGTCGTGGCCGGGCTGGGGAATATCTATGTGTCCGAATCGCTGCATCGTGCTGGTATAGATCCACGCCGTGCGGGCGGGCAGATCGGACAGGCGCGGCTAGATGATTTGTCACGGCATATCAAGGATGTCCTGACCGAAGCCATCGCCGCCGGAGGTTCTTCTTTGCGGGATCATCGGCAGGCAACGGGTGAACTGGGCTATTTCCAGCACAGCTTTCGTGTCTATGATCGCGAAGGGCAGCCCTGTTCGCGGCCGGGTTGTTCGGGAATGATTCACCGGATCGTGCAGTCGGGGCGATCCAGTTTCTGGTGTCCGGATTGTCAGCGTTGACTCTGGCCAGCGGTGACACGCTTTGCTAGGACAGCCTGATCCGCAATCGCGAAGGGACGCCCCATGGGTTACCAGACCATTAATGTCGAAGTTTCTGACTGGGTGGCACTGATCCGCCTGAACCGGCCACAGGCGCTGAATGCGCTGAACAGTGAATTGCTGGCCGAACTTGCCGCTGCGCTGCAGGATGCCGATGGAAACGACAAGGTGCGATGTATCGTTGTGACGGGTAGTGAAAAGGCATTCGCCGCCGGGGCAGACGTCAAGGAGATGTCGCAAAAGACCTTTGTCGATGTATATGAGGAAAGCCTTTATACAGCCCAGACCGATGCAATTGCACAGGTGCGCAAGCCGATCATCGCGGCGGTGGCCGGATATACATTGGGCGGTGGTGCGGAACTTGCCATGGCCTGCGATTTTATCATTGCGGCCGATAACGCGAAATTCGGACAGCCTGAAATCAATCTGGGCGTGATTCCCGGGCTTGGGGGGACGCAACGCCTGACCCGCTTCGTCGGTAAGTCGAAGGCCATGGAAATGAACCTGACTGGTCGTTTTATGGATGCGGAAGAAGCAGAGCGTTCGGGCCTTGTCAGCCGTGTCGTGCCCGCTGCCAAACTGGTATCAGAGGCCATGGCAACAGCCCGGAAAATTGCCGAAAAGTCCCAGATTGCGGTCCGGGCAGCAAAAGAGGCCGTTAATCGCAGCTATGAAACGACGCTGCATGAAGGCCTGCAATATGAACGGCGGTTGTTTTATTCCCTGTTCGCGACCGAGGATCAGAAAGAAGGCATGGCGGCCTTTCTGGAAAAGCGGGAACCGCAATTCCGTGATCGATGATTTATCCTTGGCTTTTTTTTCTGACCCCTGTATAGGGCCGGGCTTACATGCGCGTGGGCCCGCTTAAGGCAAGAATCATGACCGTCCGGTATGGACGGTGCCATGGGGCTTTTGCGTAACCGAGATCGAGATATAAAGAAGACAGACAGGATCGCACCCATGGCCAATACGCCCCAATCCAAAAAACGTGCCCGCCAGATTGAGCGCCGCACAGAAGTTAACAAAGCCCGTCGCTCGCGTATCCGCACCTATCTGCGCAAAGTTGAAGAGGCAATTGCTTTGGGTGATGCTGATGCCGCCAAGGCAGCCCTGCAGGCTGCCCAGCCTGAGCTGATGCGTGGTGTAACAAAAGGCGTCTATCACAAGAATACTGCTTCGCGGAAAATCTCTCGTCTGGCTGCCCGTGTGAAGGCTGTCGGGGCAAAATGATGCTGGCTGCCCGGCGGTTATTCCGCCGGTGATCGGAAGACATATGCCGGGGCGCATCTTTGATGCGCCCTTTGTTTTTATGTATCCATAACTTATGAAAATTAAACAATTTATAACAAGTGTATGGATTTAATCAGGGATTAACAAAACGTCCCGGATTCGTTCCGGCAACTCTCCGGATGATCTTTCTGTCAAGCGCGAAGATCGGTTGCAGGACCCCTTCGGGAAGGGGTAGCTTCATTATGCGATTCACATCGCCTTGGGGGAATCGCGCCACGGGCAGAACTGCTGCTGACCGTCAGGCGCGACAGGCGGGCCTGACTTTTTTGGCCTGACACTGCCGGTGCGAGGGGCTGCCACCTCTCATGCCCAGTCAGTGCGTCTTACGCCCGGATCCGGGCTGACCAGACGGCATTTCATGCTGTCTTGTTGGTATGGGCCGGTCTCCTTTGCGTTGTGAACGACTGTGCCGTCAAAACGGCCAGCAACGGGGACAGGCGAACGAGATAATAATGAAAGAACTTTGGGATCGGGCAAGCGCTGCACTGCGCGACAGGGTTGGCAATAATAATCACACGGCATGGATCGTACCTCTGAACCTGACGAAGATTGATTCGGGTGAGGCGCAGATAGCCACGCCTACGCGGTTTATTTCCGACTGGGTGCAGCGTCATTATGCAGAAGCAATTCGTGAAGCGCTGACTGAGGCGGGTGCCCCGGTTTCGCGCCTGAATTTTCGTGTTGCTAGTACGCCGCGCCGCGCCGCACCGATACGTAAGGCGGCAGAAGCGTCCCAACCCGCCGAAGCTGATATTTCGGCCCCGCTTGATTCCCGCTTCACCTTTGACAATTTCGTCGTTGGCAAACCGAATGAGCTGGCTCATGCTGCTGCGCGCCGGGTTGCCGAAGGCGGGCCTGTGACCTTCAATCCGCTGTTCCTTTATGGCGGTGTTGGTCTGGGCAAGACCCATCTGATGCACGCCATTGCCAGTGAAATCCGGACGCGCCGGCCGGCTTCACGGGTGCTGTATCTTTCAGCCGAACAGTTCATGTATCGTTTCGTTCAGGCTTTGCGCGAACGCACGGTCATGGATTTCAAGGAAATGTTTCGCACAGTCGAAGTCCTGATGGTCGATGATGTCCAGTTTATCGCAGGCAAGGAGTCGACGCAGGAAGAATTCTTCCATACGTTCAATGCTCTGGTCGATCAGGGAAAGCAGATCGTGATTTCTGCAGACCGGGCTCCGGGTGAGATCAAGGATCTGGAGGAGCGCATCAAGTCGCGCCTGCAATGTGGTCTGGTCGTTGATCTGCATCCGACAGATTACGAATTGCGCCTTGGTATCCTGCAAGCCAAGGCCGATGCATTCCGGCAGCAATATGCGGGGCTGTGCATTGAACCGGGTGTACTCGAGTTCCTGGCCCATCGCATCACATCGAATGTTCGTGTTCTTGAAGGGGCCTTGCAACGGTTGTTTGCCTTTGCCTCTCTGGTCGGGCGCCCGATCGACATGGAACTGACGCAGGATTGTCTGGCTGATATTCTGCGCAGTTCGGACAGGAAGTTGTCGATAGAGGATATTCAGCGGAAAGTCGCCGAGCATTATAATATCAGATTATCCGATCTGGTGGGACAAAAGCGCGTGCGAACCATTGCCCGGCCGCGACAGGTTGCAATGTATCTGGCCAAGCAGATGACAACGCGTAGCCTGCCTGAAATCGGGCGCCGTTTTGGTGGCCGTGACCATACGACAATCATGCATGGTGTCAGGAAGATCGAGGAGCTTTGTGCCGAGGATATCAGTCTGGCTGAAGACGTACAGTTGCTTCGCCGCGCCCTCGAGGCTTGATTCCTGTCGCATTTCCATTGACATTCTGCGCACCAGTCTGATGACGGCTGGTGCAGATGTGCGCGGGGCGTACAAGACAGAGGTAAGACGATGAAACTCTCGATCGAACGGGCCGATCTGGTAAAGGCCGTGGCTCAGGCGCAATCGGTGGTCGAACGCCGCCATACCATTCCGATTCTCGCCAATGTCCAGATTGAGGCGACCTCGGAAGGGGTCAGTTTCCGTGCTACGGATCTGGATACCGAAGTCGTGGACCGGACCACGGCTCATGTCGAACGTCCGGGATCGACCACCGTTTCGGCGCAGATGCTGAACGAAATTGCTCGCAAGCTGCCTGACGGGGCCTTGGTCACTATTGCAGTTGATGGTGCAAGTGATCGTCTGACAGTACAGGCTGGCAGGTCGAACTTTACGCTGGCAACCCTGCCGACCGGGGATTTCCCGGTTATGGCGAATACGGAATACGCGGCGAATTTTGCGGCATCCGCACCGGTTTTGCGCCGGCTGTTCGATAAGTCGAAATTCGCAATTTCAAATGAAGAGACCCGTTACTATCTGAACGGCGTCTATATGCATGTTGCCCAGGGTGAGGATGGTAATGTCCTGCGTTGCGTGGCGACGGATGGTCACCGGCTGGCACGGATTGATGCAGAATTGCCTGATGGTGCGGCAGATATGCCCGGTGTTATCATCCCCAGGAAGACCGTGGCAGAATTGCGCAAGCTTCTGGAAGATGATGAGGCACAGATCGCGGTTTCCGTCAGTGAAACGAAAGTCCGCTTTGCGACCCCAACCATTACGCTGACCTCGAAGGTCATCGACGGGACCTTTCCGGATTACATGCGTGTTATCCCGGTTGGGAATACGCGCAAGATGGAAGTCGATGCCTCTGATTTTGCCCGTGCTGTTGATCGCGTGGCCACTGTCAGCAGTGAACGTTCGCGGGCGGTCAAGCTGGCGCTCGATATGGATCGGCTGGTCCTGTCGGTCAATGCGCCCGATGCCGGCACTGCCGATGAAGAGCTGGCCGTAGCCTATGGCGATGATGCATTGGAGATCGGTTTCAACGCCAAGTACCTGCAGGAGATTGCTGCACAGGTGGACCGTGAGAATGCCGTGTTTCTGTTCAATGGTTCTGGCGATGCCGCCCTGATCCGGGAAGGGAACGATCCC
Organism: Paracoccus sp. (in: a-proteobacteria); assembly: GCA_047971845.1. GTDB lineage: Bacteria > Pseudomonadota > Alphaproteobacteria > Rhodobacterales > Rhodobacteraceae > Paracoccus. The sequence continues at coordinate 7,928 of JBKEAB010000205.1, forward strand.
TCGGCAGTTTATGTCGTCATGCCGATGCGCGTGTGAGCCTGCATCGCCTGACACTTGCCCAGTTCCGGTCCTGGTCGCGGCTTGAATTCAATCTGGACCAGCGACCAGTCGCACTTCATGGGCCGAATGGCTCGGGGAAGACGAATGTTCTGGAAGCGATTTCAATGCTGTCGCCAGGTCGTGGGATGCGTGGGACAGCCCCCGGAGATCAGGCCCGGCAGGGTGTCGGGGCCGGATGGCGGATCAGGGCGGAAATCGGAAACCAGCATATTGAAACGATTGCGCCGCCCGGTGGTGGTCGGCGCGAGGTGGTCATTGATGACAGGCAAGCCACGCAAGTGGCGCTTGGCGCTCTTATTCGGGTGATTTGGCTGACACCCGCAATGGATCGGATATGGACTGATGCACCAGAGGGGCGGCGCCGTTTTCTGGACCGTATCACCCTGTCTTTCCTGCCTGATCATGCAGGCTGTTCTTTGGCATATGACAAGGCGATGCGCGAACGTAATCGGCTGCTGCGCGATCAGGTTACGGATCCGGGCTGGTATCGTGCGCTCGAAGCACAAATGGCGGAAGCCGGGGCGAATATCACCCGAAACCGGTTATCTGCGCTGCAATCAATCATGACTGTGCAGGACGACAGTACGGGTTTTCCGGTTGCGCGGTTGAAGTTGCTGCCGGGGGAAGGTTTTGCCAATGACCCGAGTGCCGCCGATATTGCCGGACGGCTGGTGGCGATGCGTCCACGTGATCTGGCGGCGGGACGCAGCCTGACTGGCCCCCATCGTGCTGATCTTGGTGCCAGCTGGGGCCCCCAGGACATGGCGGCTTCCCTGTCGTCAACCGGGGAACAGAAGGCGCTGTTACTGTCGCTGATGCTGGCAAATGCACGGGCGTTGGCTGATCAGCCGGTGCTTTTATTGCTGGATGAGGTTGGGGCTCATCTTGATTCGGGCCGCCGGGCCATACTTTATGACCAAATTTCTGCCTTGCCGGCCCAGACATTGCTGACCGGTACCGGGCCTGAACTTTTTGCAGACTTCGGAAACCGGGCTCGGCGACTGTCGGTCTTCAGGCGGGACGGGGCTTCTGGCATGACAGAAGAAGCCTGACGACCTGCCCGAAGGCTTAGGGTCAGGACACATATCCAATAGATGACGGTTGCGGCGAGGACGGACAGGAAGGCTTGGGGACAACGGTCGTAGCGGGTAGGCACGCGGCACCAGTCCGAACATGATCTCGATACGGTTGCGCCGTCTGTATCGGTGTTTGTCGTATTTGGCTGGTGTCTTACGTTGCTTTCGGCCGGGAATGCAGGGGCGTATCCCTTTGTCTTGCAACGCATCTCTGAACCAGTTGGCGTTGTATCTGCGGTCCCCGAGCAGCCAGTTGACATCCGGCAGGCTGCTCCGCAATGCACATGCATCGATGTAGTCGCTAAGCTGGCGGTGACGAAGGGGTTGAGTGGCCGGCCCCGGCTGTCGCAGATGGCGTGCAGCTTAGTGTTCATGCCGCCCCTGGGCGACCGATCAGGCGTCCATGCCCCCCTTTTGATGGCCATGCTGGTCGCTGTCCGGTGGGACTTCAGGTAAGTGGCGTCGATCATCTACGCGGGGCTTGTCGTGGGATGTGGGGAAGAAAGGCTCAAGACGCGCCATCTGCGCATCTGTGAGCCAGACATATTCACCGCTCGATTTTCGAACCGTGAATCACGCTGCTATAACCTAACGACTTAATTTTGATTCCATTTTTTACAGGAGAAGAGTTCATCGACGGACAGTCCGGTTCGTCGTCTGATGGCCTTTGCCTGCGCCCGGATCGGTTTGATCTTGTTGAGATCGGGGCTGTAGGGCGGGAGGTATTCGAGAGTGTGTCCGGCACCGGCAATCAGTTTTTCGGTATCAGACCGTTTGTGAAAGCTTGCGTTGTCAAGAACCAGCACCGCATCGGGTGGCAGCTTCGGCAGC
>JBKEAB010000206.1:0-26757 GCA_047971845.1 Paracoccus sp. (in: a-proteobacteria)
GATGGTAATGACAGCGAGGTAGTTTCTGGCGGTCTTCTCGTATCGTGTTGCGACCCTTCGGAACTGCTTGAGCTTGGAAAAGCAACACTCCACGAGATGTCTTTGGGCGTATAGGTCTTGATCGAGAGGATATTTCAGCGCCCGCGACGGATTGTTGGGGATCACCGCGATGGCGCCTTTGTCGGAGATGACCTGGCGCAGGGCATCGCTATCATAGGCAGTGTCGGCCATGACGATGTCAGCAGGCAGATCGGCGATCAGACCCTCGGCCTGGGGCGCGCATCGCCCTTCTGTCCGGCTGTCAGGGCGAAGCGGACCGGGCATCCCAGGCCGCGTACGGCCATGTGCAATTTGGTGCTCAGGCCCCCGCGAGAGCGGCCAGGGGCCTGATCTTCAGCCCCTTTTTTGCACCTGCGGCGTGCTGGTGAGCGCGGATGATGGTGCTGTCCACGATCAGATATTCAAAGTCCGGGTCATCGGCCATCGCCTCGAATATCCGCCACCAGATACCTTTCCGGCTCCAGCGGCTGAAGCGGCGGAACGCGGAGTTCCACGCCCCGAACACGTCCGGCAGGTCGCGCCATGGTGAGCCAGTCCGAATAATCCACAATACTGCTTGGACGAACATCCGGTTGTCGCGCCCGCTGCTGCCGCGCGTGCGGCCGTCGCTGATGATGTGGGCGGAGAGCCGTTCCCATTGCCGATCGGACAAGACCAGACGTTCCAGCGAGCCCATGGAAAATCTCCTTGCTACGGGAACCATGAATCAGACTTTCACATCAAAGGGAATCCCAAGAGGCCACAGAACCTAGCATACCCGTCACTGAGCCAATAGGATAAAGCCATCCGGGGAAAGGGGAACTGCGCTCGAACCCTGATTGGTGCAACAAAGCCATCGGGACTGAACAGCTGGTTCCAAGTAAACTGAAACGCTCTGCCATCGGGTTGCGCTATAATCATCACCTGCCTAAGACACGATATGAAGTGGTTTTTCGAAAGGGCAGTGCATGAATATCCTCATTCTTGGCAGTGGTGGACGGGAACATGCGCTGGCATGGGCAATCCGACAGAATCCGAAATGTGACCGGCTGATTGTGGCTCCGGGCAATGCCGGTATCTCGGCTGTAGCCGAATGTGCCGATCTGGATATCATGTCGCGTTCAACCGTGACGGAGTTTGCCCAGGCAAATGCGATTGATCTGGTTGTGGTCGGCCCTGAGGCACCCTTGGCCGCTGGTGTGTCAGATGCACTTCGTACTGCAGGGGTGTTGGTATTTGGTCCTTCCCAGGCTGCTGCTCAGCTTGAAGCGTCCAAGGCATTCACCAAGGAAGTCTGTAATGCCTGTGGTGCGCCAACGGCAGCATGGGCCCGCTTTTCAGATGCAGCTTCTGCACGTGACTATGTGATCGGGAAAGGTGCGCCGATTGTCATCAAGGCGGATGGGCTGGCTGCCGGTAAGGGTGTCGTTGTGGCTGAAACCACTGATCAGGCCCTTACAGCCGTCGACATGATCTTTGAGGGGGCCTTCGGGGATGCTGGTGCCGAGGTCGTCATCGAAGAATTCATGGCCGGTGAGGAGGCAAGTTTTTTTGTTCTGTCCGATGGCACCGACTGCCTGCCCATCGGCACGGCTCAGGATCACAAGCGCGTGGGGGAAGGTGATACCGGACCGAATACCGGCGGCATGGGAGCATATTCACCCGCACCGGTACTGACCGATGCAATACAAACACAGGTGATGAATGAAATCATCCGTCCAACCATAGCAGAAATGGCTGCGCGTGGTACACCGTTTCAGGGTATCCTCTATGCCGGATTAATGATCCGGGACGAGCGTGCCCGGCTGGTGGAATACAATGTCCGCTTTGGGGATCCGGAATGTCAGGTACTGATGATGCGGCTTGGCGCACAGACGCTTGACCTGCTTCATGCCTGTGCCGAAAAGCGTCTTTCCGACGTTACCGTGAATTGGGCAGATGATCATGCCCTGACAGTGGTCATGGCAGCAAATGGCTATCCGGGAAACTACGAAAAGGGATCCGTGATCGGCGGCCTGGAAACCGTTTCCGAGGATGGATTTCACATGGTCTTCCATGCCGGAACTTCGGAAAAGGACGGAGATATCGTTGCAACAGGTGGACGGGTCCTCGCGGCGACGGGGCGTGGGCAGACCCTGGCGGAAGCTCAAGCACGCGCTTATGACCTGATCGGAGGGATCGACTGGCCCGAGGGCTTTTTCCGCCGCGATATCGGCTGGCGGGCGCTTTGATCCGCCACGTTCCGGAGCAGCTCAGAAGCTGATTGTCACGCCGGGCAGGCTCAGCGTGCCGATCAGTTCACGTAATTCCTGCCGGGCCGCGATATTCGACATGCTGAGCTGTTCGGTTCCGGTATCATTCAGATCCAGAAGGGTCAGGCCGTTAGGGAATAATTCACGAAAAACCACTCTTTCGGAAAAACCCGGAGCAACCCGGAAGCCGATACGTTTCGACAACTGGCCAAGTGCAGTACCAACCTTGCGTTTGTTGTGCATGGCCTGCGTACCCAGGCGGTTTCTCAGAACCAGCCAGTCAATCGGCCCTGCACCTGCTGCCTGCCGTCCCTGCCGGGCCCCCCAGACCATTTCGGCATAAATTGACGGCCCCAGAACCCTGCCATCAGGGGACATCCGCGCCAGCAGATCAAAATCTATAAAGCTGTCATTCATGGGCGTGATCAGCGTATCAGCCAGCATATGCGCCATCTGAGACAGCCGCGTATGTGAGCCAGGGCAGTCAATCAGGATAAACTCGTGGTCTGGTTCCAATGCTGTCACGGCATCAGAGAGCGGGTCCGCCTCGTTTGGGGACCTTGCTGCAAGCTCACCCAAGGTGGGAATCGGCAGATCCAGCCTTTCACGGGCCATGAAATGGGCACGGTTTTCCAGATAGCGGCCAAAGCTGCGCTGACGGATATCCAAATCCAGAGCCGCCACACGATGTCCCATCCGTGCAAGGGCCGTCGCAACATGCATTGAGGTCGTGGACTTTCCCGAGCCGCCCTTTTCATTTCCAACAACGATGATATGCGCCACGTCCGGTCTCCAGTTCAGCGCACGGACCCTAACCGCAACATCTGGGGATGGGAAGTGTCAGTACCACAAAAGCTGTGGACAAGTGGGACTTCACTGTGTCCGGTAAATCCTACTTCCCATGACCTGCCCCCAAAAAATCCCTTACCTTGATACAGGATCTGCTCAACCGCGAAAGAGCAGACGAATGAGTAGTAGCATTTCAGCGCTGCGCAGATCATCGGGTATTCAAGGAGCAAAGCTTTCTTGACAGGATGAATGTGAGCTTGTCTCCTTCTGAAGCCAGACATTCAAAACTGTTCAACGCGATGCAGACAGGGTTTTCAGCAATTCATCATGCCCGACCTGATCGGTGACAAAAGTCTGGCCGATCCCATGGGCAAGGACAAAACGCAGCTTGCCGTCAACGACTTTCTTGTCTTGTCCCATCAACGTAATCAGCGCCTCATCATCAGGCAATTCACCCGGTATATCCGACAGGTGCGCGAGCATGCCCATCGCTGTCAGGTGGGCTGCGACACGGGATGGATCTTCCTGGCTGCACAAACCCAGACGGGTAGATAATTCGAACGCGAGGGCACAGCCAATTGACACCCCTTCACCATGCAGCAGCCGGTTGGAATAGCCGGTTGCCGCCTCAAGCGCGTGACCGAATGTATGGCCAAGGTTCAGAAGAGCACGGTCCCCCTGCTCGGTTTCATCACGCTGGACAATCGCCGCCTTCATGGCAACAGAATGGGCGACAGCATGGTTTCGGGCATCCATATCCTTGTGCAGACGGCAGGCATTCACCTCCAGCCAGTCAAAAAAATCTGCATCTCCAAGAAGCCCGTACTTCATGACTTCACCATAACCGGCAAGGAAATCACGCCGGGAAAGCGTATCAAGAACCGCCGTATCGGCCAGAACCAATGTCGGCTGATGGAAGGCCCCGATCAGGTTCTTTCCATGGGATGAATTGATCCCTGTCTTGCCACCGACAGAACTGTCAACCTGTGCCAGCAGTGTTGTCGGAACCTGCACAAAACGTACACCGCGGCGCAGGATCGCGGCGGCAAAACCTACCAGATCACCAATCACGCCACCACCCAGTGCAATGACGATATCGCGGCGTTCGACCTTTTGTTCCAGAAGCCACTCTACACAGCGGGTCAGATGCGGCCATGACTTCGTCGCCTCCCCTGCCGGCAGGATCAGCGCTTCGGACATGATGCCTTCGGCACGCAACGCCGATTGCAGGTGCTTCAGGTGCTGCGCAGCCACGTTCCCGTCGGTAATGACAGCCACATGAGGCCGTGCAAGGAACGGGGCAATTTCATTTCCCATGCCTGACAGTAATCCCGGACCGATACGTACATCATAGGCGCGGTCACCAAGGGGAACATGAACGGTATCAGTCATTTTACCTCCAGGATATCAGGCCGGACACGGCGGATTTCGGCAATGACATGGCGGGCGGTCGCCTCAATATCAGACTGGGCATCAGTTGTGACACAGAGATCGGCACTTGCATAAACCGGTCGCCGGGCATTCAGTAACGAAGCCAGCGTGCCGCATGGATCTTCGGTCAGCAACAAAGGGCGTGTGGGTCGCTGACGTACCCGTGACCAGAGCGTTTCCAGACTGGCATCCAGCCAGACCGCAATCCCGGCTGCCCGGATCAGCTCCCTGTTTCGGGATTGTATCCAGGCCCCTCCACCGGTTGAGACAATGCCAGCAGGCCCTTCCAGCAGGCGCGACAGCACCAGCGATTCGCGATCCCGGAAGAAAGCTTCACCATCACGGGAAAAAATTTCCGTGATGGACATGGCAGCCGCACGTTCGATTTCCGCATCAGTATCGAAGAAGGCAACCCCGAGCTGGCGGGCAATTTCTTGCCCTACCGCGGTCTTACCAACCCCCATCATGCCAACCAGTGCGATCTGTCCCTGCATTCCGGCGTCCCGTACAATTCCTGTCGTCATGACGTGATCTTTCCGGAATTGCCAGTTATAAAGCAGACAAACCGGCCGAAAGACCGGGCAAGACAGTAGGCGAAAGGGCTGATAATGCGGTTGCTGAAAATTCTGGTAGTACTTCTGGTGATCGGGCTGATCGCATTGGCGGGCTATGCCTATCTGGGTGACATGGCCCCCCGTCAACAGGAAGTACGCCAACCAATCAACCTAGAACTAACAGACCGCCTGCCTTCTGCCCCGTCACAGTCTGACAGCACAACTGAAGCCAGACAATCCGATGACAATCCTTCTGACAGTTCCGAAACTGCCGAAAGCATAGATCCGAATGATCAGAGGTAACTTGCAGACAGGCAGGGCTTCGATACTGATCTTGGGGGCGCTGCTGTCAGTTCCTGCACTTGCCCAGCAAGCCCCTCTGTCAGCCAGTGACTGGTTACGCAGGCATGGCAATACACAAATTCCTGGAAATTCCAGTGCCTGGCGGCCCGGCGATCCCATCCCCCGGGATGCAGCCCGGCTACGGGCATCGGCAGTCAGCGATCAGCAGGATCAGACCACAGCGGATATTGCAACCAGTGCGGGGGCTGTTCCAGTCGGGGTTCGTCGGCTTGGGGCAACAGATCCAGATGGGACCGGTATTATCTCTGCCCGGCAGGCTGGCCTGCCCGATACATTCTGGAACGGAACCAACCTCGACACGGCGTTGCGCATGATCCACGCCAGACCGGCATTGCCGGCTTCATCACAGGTCACGATCCGCGTCATCGAAGCGCAATTGCCCCCACCTGTAACCCCTTCCGGAAACAGCGGTGGTGCCTTCTTCATCGCCCGCGCCGACCAGCTGATCGAACGGGGAATCCTGCCTTCGGCCATGGCAATGCTTCAGGGGGCCGGGCAGGATAATGCAGCAACCTTTCAGCGTCTGTTCAACCTGTCATTATTGCTTGGCAGTGAGACACAGGCCTGCATGCAGATGCATGAGGCACCAGGTATCATGACCGATCCGGCCGCGCGAATTTTCTGCCTTGCCCAATCAGGAGACTGGTCAGCCGCCGCCACCTTGCTGGCCGGGGCCCGTCAGCTGAACATGATTGATCCTGAAATGGGTGATCTGCTGGCCCGATATCTGGATGATTCCACAACCGACAGTGAAACTATCCTGTCCCCGTATGAGCCAATGACACCGCTGGCTTTCCGCCTGCACGAATCGATTGGCCAGCCATTACCCGCCGATACTCTGGATCTGAAATATGCATGGACCAACCTTGATCAGCGTGCCGGATGGAAAGCCCAGCTTGAGGCCGGTGAACGGCTGGCCCGCGCCCGCGCCCTGCCCACAACCAGGCTGCATCAGCTTTATTCGGCACAGCGACCGGCAGCATCCGGGGGGGTATGGGAACGTGCCGCTGTCATACAGGCTCTGGATGCGGCATTGGCCACCAGTGACCCTGTCCGGATCGGCCCGTCTCTGACCAATGCATTTCAGCATATGGAAAAGGCCGGCCTGCGGGATGCCTTTGCCGCCATGATGGCACCGCGCCTGCGCCCGGAAGAACTGACCGGGAACGCTGCACGCCTGGCCCTGTGGCTGCGTCTCTGGAACGGAGAAACTGATGCCAGCCAAGCCCCGGAAGATGAGCTGGATGCGGCATTGCTTGCCCTGGCAACAGGTGGCCAGCCTGAGGCCCTGTCCCCCGCTCTCGGAGCCCTTGCCCCGGTCTTTGCCACCGATCTTCCACCAACCCCTGATCCTAACGATCAGATCGCGTTTGCTCCGGCCCTTTATGGTGCCCTTGCCGATGCAGATGCCGGGACACAAGGCGATTTCACCCGTGCAGCACGCGGCATTCAGACCTTACGTCAACTGGGGATGATTGCCGATGCCCGCCGCATAGCAACGCAGATTGCGCTTGATCCATTGCTGAAAGGTGTCATGCAATGACACCGGAGGCGCGGACATGGATCGCCGTTTTCCTTGATGCACAGGCAGCTGAGCTGGGCGCAACACGGAATACCATTCTGGCCTATGGCCGTGACCTGAGCGATTTTTCCGGATGGCTGGATGCACACATCCTGACACTGGAAACCGTTACCCGGGATCAGATCACTGAATACCTGTCATATTGCGAGGCTCAGGGGCTGGCACGCTCCACCCGTGCGCGCCGGTTATCGGCAATCCGTCAACTGACCCGTTTCGCACTGGAAGAGGGCTGGCGGGAGGACGACCCCGCCAGCCGCATAGCCGGCCCCGGCAAAACGCAACGTCTACCAAAGATCCTGTCACAGGAGGAGGTCACCCGGCTTCTGGATGTTGCACCGACTATAGGACGGACCGAAATCGATCGTACCCGCAACCGTTGCCTGATCGAACTTCTCTATGCGACCGGGATGCGTGTCAGCGAACTGGTCTCGCTTCCGGTCGCCGCAACACGCGGCAATCCGCAATTGCTGCTGATCCGTGGCAAGGGCAACAAGGAACGGATGGTTCCCCTGTCCAATGCGGCACGGGATGCCCTGACGGAATGGATCAGGCAGCGCGATAACGCGACCCGAAACACCCCACTTGGCAGGCTGGTTGCAGATCGGGGTGCACGCTTTCTGTTTCCGGCAGCATCGAAAACCGGGCATATGGCACGAAAGTCGATGAATGACCTGATCCGTGAACTTGCCCTGTCCGCCGGAATTAATCCTGCACAGGTTACACCGCATGTCCTCCGTCATGCCTTTGCAACCCATCTTCTGGAAGGCGGGGCGGATCTGCGGGCAATCCAGACGCTTCTGGGCCATGCCGATCTGTCCACAACTGAAATCTATACTCATGTACTCGACGCGCGGATGCGCGATCTGGTACTGAACCATCACCCCCTCGCCCGTATTTGAGCGCATGATGATAACCGCCCTTCTGAATTCTGCCGCAGCAACCGCTGCAACCACTGTTGTCCAGGCCAGCAACACCCAGTCAGAAACTGCCGGACATGCCGCCATGATCTGGGCTTATACCGCAGCTATTCTTGTGCTTCTGATCGGGTCGGCCTTCTTTTCGGCCTCTGAAACCGCATTGACAGCGGCCAGCCGTGCCAAGCTGCGTAATCGTGCCGATAAAGGCGACAGCGGGGCAGAATCAGCTTTGGCGGTTACCCGTGACAGCGACCGGCTGATCGGGGCAATCCTGCTGGGCAACAATGTCATGAACATCCTTTCCGCCTCTCTGGCGACGGCATTGTTCACGGCATTATTCGGGTCCAGCGGGGTTGCCATCGCAACCATGGTAATGACGGTTCTGGTCCTGATCTTTGCCGAGGTCATGCCTAAATCCTATGCCATCGCCAACCCCGAAACCCTAGCCTCGCATGTTGCCCGGCCAATGGCGGTGGTAATGCGGATCCTGTCCCCCATCGTCATGGTTGTCCGCGCCTTCGTGAGGGCAATTCTTGGTCTTTTCGGGCTGGACGACCCCAGCAAGAACATGTTCTCAGTCCATGAGGAAATCGCCGGGGCGCTGACCATCGGCCATGAATCCGGAGCCGTCGAGAAGGAAGACCGCGACCGTCTTCTGGGTGCACTTGATCTGGGTAACCGGACCGTGGATGAGATCATGAAACACCGTTCGGAAATCCAGATGATTGACGCTGATCTGGCACCGGCAGAAATTCTGGATACGGTGCTGTCCAGCCCGCATACCCGTCTGCCGGTCTACAAGGGGGAACGTGAAAACGTCATCGGCCTGATACATGCCAAAGACGTGCTGCGTGCAGTTCATAAATCCGCCTATGATGGTAAGGGCGACCCGGCTGATGCTGTCCGCGATTTCGATATCATGGCAGTGGCCATGAAGCCCTATTTCGTGCCTGACACTTCGCCGCTGGACGAACAGATGCGCGAATTCCTGAAACGACGTACCCATTTTGCACTGGTCGTCGATGAATACGGTGCGTTACGCGGGCTGATCACGCTGGAAGATATCATTGAAGAAATCGTCGGTGAGATCGCCGATGAACACGATACCGAAACCAGCCATGACCTGAAACCAAGCGCAAATGGCGATTACCTGATTGACGGGTCAATGACGATCCGCGACCTGAATCGTGCACTTGACTGGAATCTGCCGGATGAAGAAGCCAACACCATTGCCGGTCTGGTCATCCACATGGCCCAGTCCATTCCCGCGCAGGGGCAGGTCTTTTCATTCCACGGTTACCGGTTCGAGGTGGTTACACGAAAGGAAAACCGTGTGACCAAATTGCGCATCCGTCCTCTTGCCCCCTCCACCGGATCAGACTGAGAACCCTTTTCCCAGTACTGCCGCCAATGCCGGACTACGCCGTACCGCGCCGGCAAAAAGTTCTTCACGCCGTTCCATCAGGCTCTGATACCAGTTGCGCCGTTCGGCAACCTGTCCGGCCATCATCCGGTTTCTGGCAACCTCATCATACGCAGTGGCAGAAACACGGCTGCGCAGATCATGATCATTGGCCAATTGTATCAGGATGCGCGACCAGTCTTCCGGTTCCGTTGCAATGAACCCGTTCTCACCATGCCGGATCGTTTTCGCATAAACCGCCGGTGACGCAATGGCCACGGCACTGCGACTGGCTGCCTCAACCCATTTGACATCAGACTTTCCCAGTTCATCAGGCAATCCTTCCAGTGGCATCAGGGCAATGTCGGCATGTTTAAGTGCGCCCATATACTGATCGTATTCCAGCAGCGGATAATAGATCTTGCGATCAGTGGGCAGGGCGTCAAAGAACTCACGGTCGAAAATCACGCCAAACTGCGCATCCGGAAGCTCATCTATGGCCGGTCGGAGATATGTTGCCAGTTCCTGCATCCGACTGCGATTCAAGGCTGCAATCAGCACCCGCACCGGACCGGGCTCGTGTCCGGATAATGGGGCAAGGTCCTCTGCCCCGTTCGCAAAGACACGAACCTCGGGGTTAACCCGGCCAAATTTATGTGCCAGCACCTCGGTCGAGGTTTGTATCGCATGGCATAGGGCATAGTTATAATCGTAGATTTCGGGTACATCTTCACGAGGCAGGGTCCGTGCCACAAGCGACGGATCATCATCATATTCCAGAACCATGACAATACCGCGACGCTGACATTCAGCTGTAAAGTTCAGCATCTGTTTCGGATCTGATATCCGTGGACGCTGTACGATAACAACACCCCCTCTTGCCCCCATGTCGGGAACGCTCAGAAATTTTGATGTTGTTGTCACCACCAGTTCCGGCTCAGCCGCCAATGCGGTCACCGGGATCCGGGTGCGAATGTCCATCTTGTCTGCAAGCACAATCTGATGCAGTCGCAGCGGAGATAATGACATTCCTGTATCGGCCTCAGGGGCATGTGTCGCCACACAAATCAGATGCGAAGCCCTCAACCGAGAATCCAACCGCTCAGGAGACAGCTTGGCCGTCTCACCAAGCCCAATCAGCCGGGCCAGCCACAGCTTTGCCATATCACTGTCCGCCTGCTCACGCCGCGCCACCAATCGGTGCTGCGTAAAACCCGCATCTTTCAGAATGGCCGGCAAAACCTCGGCACCAAGGGCGCCCTGGTTCCCACCACGGCCAAGAAACTGATCCCGCAGGATACTCCAGTGACCGGCATTGCGTTCACAGGCAATCAGACAACCACCCGGTTTTAGCAGTGCCCGCATCCTGCGAAGCATCGGGGCAGGATTGCTCAGGCGGCCAAGCGTGCCATTCAAGACGATCAGATCATAGGTCTGATTTCTGTCAAAACCAGCCATCCGCATCTTGCTGATCTTGGCAGGATCGCCGCTGATCAGACAATCCACCCCCTCCCGATCAGTCATGCCCATTCCGTTTACCATCGCCATCGGATTGCGGGCACGATAGGCCGACGACAGCCCTTTACCATCACAGATCAGCACATGCTGTGCGGATAATGGCATCGCCATCAGAAGTTCATGGATGAACCCGGTCTGGCCGTCTGTTGACATGTTATTCCCTGTATCCATGACCGGATCGTAGCCGGTCAGTCCGCCTTTTCGGCCAGCAAAAGCCACTCTTCCTCTGCAGCATCCAGTACTGCCTGACGCTCAGTCAAGGCATCTGTCGCATTCTGCGCTCTGGCTGGGGAATCGGTATAGACCGATGCATCGGAAAGGAATTCTGACAGCTTCGTAATCTCGGCCTCCAGCCGGGCAATGATGGATGGCAATTCGTCAAACCGATGCCTTTCCGTAAAGCTCAGGCCCGGTTTTGTTACCCTTTGCTTATCCGCAACAGGTTCCACCTCAGGTTTGCGGCGGGACACCGGGGATATCGTCGCAGCAACAGCCTGTTCCGGACGCTGCGCACGATAATCGCTCCACCCGCCTGGATAGACCACTGCACGCCCATCACCTTCCATCGCAACGGTCGAACCTGCAACCCGGTCAATGAAATCACGATCATGGCTGACTAGAAGAACAGTCCCGTCGTAATCACCCAGAATATCCTGCAGCAGATCCAGCGTTTCCACATCCAGATCGTTTGTCGGTTCATCCAGAACCAGTAGATTCGACGGCCTTGCCATGATCCGAGCCAGCAGCAGCCGCGCCTTTTCTCCGCCAGACAGGCTGCGAACCGGGGCACGGACCTGCGATTCATCGAACAAAAAATCCTTCAGGTAACCAACAACATGGCGTGGTGTCCCACGAACCATGACCTGATCAGACCTGCCCGAAACCGCCATGGACGGATCGGTCGTTATAGCATCCCACAGGGAAAGAGCAGGATCTATTGCGCTGCGGGCCTGATCAAAAACGGCAATTTCCAGATTGGTGCCATGTGTGACGCTGCCCTGATCCGGGATAATGTCCCCGGTCAGCATCTTGATCAGCGTTGTCTTGCCAACCCCATTCGGCCCCACAAATGCCACCCGATCCCCCCTCATAACCCGAAGATCAAATGGTTTCAGAATATTCCGCTCAGCAAAGGATTTTGCGATACCCCTTGCCTCAATCACCCGTTTTCCGGACTGCGGACCGACATCCAGTTCCATCGCCGCAGTGCCCTGACGGCGTATCTGGGCCGCACGCTCCGCACGCAATTCCTGCAGGGCACGCACACGGCCCATGTTACGCTTGCGTCGGGCACTGATCCCCTCAACCGCCCATCTAGATTCGGCCCTGATCTTGCGATCAAGCTTGTGCCGGGCTTCGTCCTCGGCTGCCCATGTCGTTTCCCGCCAATCCTCAAATGCCTCAAAACCCTTGTCCTGACGACGAACCTCACCCCGGTCTATCCACAGGGTCGCCCGGGTGAGCGCACGCAGGAAGGCGCGGTCATGGCTTATCAGGACAAAGGCCGCACTGGCCTGGGACAGCTGTTCTTCAAGCCAGCCAATTGCCTCGATATCCAGGTGGTTAGTCGGTTCGTCCAGCAGCATCAGATCCGGTGCTTCCGCCAGCAACCGTGCCAGTGCCGCACGCCGGCGTTCTCCACCAGAGGCTGTTTCAACCGGACGGGCTGAATCAAATTTCAACCCCTCTGCCGCTATTTCCACACGATAGGCTTCCCCCGGCGGCAGGGAGGCCGATGCAAAATCGCCAAGGGTTGCAAATCCTGATAGGTCAGGATCCTGTTCCATGTAGCCAACACTGACCCCAGCCGGAGTGACAATTTCCCCCTTGTCTGGCTCGACCAGCCCAGCCATGACTTTCATCAATGTGGATTTGCCTGAGCCATTGCGCCCGACAAGTGCAAGCCTGTCCCCCAGCTGGACAGTCAGGTTCAGACCCTCAAAGACGGAGTTACCACCAAAGGTCAGTGAAATATCTGTTAATTGCAGGATCGGTGCGCGGGCCATGCCCCGGCGGTATCTGTCCTGCCTGTCGCCGTCAATCCATCTCCTTTCCAATCACATGTGAATATTTCAGATTGTTTTTGTAAGTTATTAGCCATACATCAGACATATCCGGTTATTCCGGGAATGTCGCGACCTGATATCTGTTGCCCAATCGATATCGGTCGCTATGAAACCTGCTTCCCTCGCAGGCTCTCGAACGTCCGGTTGCCTTGCGCTGCCGGACGTTTTCCTGTGTTCTGGCGAAAATGACGAAAGCATCCGACATGGCACGCAAAATCATCATAGATACCGACCCGGGACAGGATGATGCGGTGGCAATCCTGCTGGCACTGGCATCCCCCGAACTTGATGTCCTGGGCATCACGGCAGTGGCCGGCAATGTCCCGCTGGCATTGACGGAACTGAATGCACGGCTGATCGTCGAATTGAGCGGGCGGACAATACCGGTCTATGCCGGTTGTGTCGCCCCCTTGCAGCGTAAGCTGGTCACGGCCGAATATGTCCATGGTAAAACTGGCCTGGGCGGAATTGACCTGGGTGAACCATCTGTTCCGCTGCAACCGGATCATGCCGTGGATTTCATTATTGAGACCTTGCGGGATGAAGCACCGGGGACTGTTACACTTGTTCCAATCGGACCGCTGACCAATATTGCAACAGCCTTTTTCCGTGCCCCGGACATTATCGACAGGGTGCAGCAGGTGGTTCTGATGGGCGGTGCCTATTTCGAGGTCGGGAATGTCACCCCAGCAGCCGAATTCAACATCTATGTCGATCCCGAGGCCGCCGCACAGGTCTTTACCTCAGGTGTGGATATTGTCGTCATGCCACTGGATGTCACACATAAGGCCCTGACCTCTGCTGACTGGATCGCCGGATTACGTGCCCTTGGCAACCGCGCGGGTGAAGCCGTTGCAAGCTGGACCGATTTCTTTGAACGGTTCGATCGCGAGAAATATGGGTCCGAAGGTGCCCCCCTGCATGACCCCTGTACCATTGCTTGGCTGATCCGGCCCGATCTTTTCTCAGGCCGGCATATCAACGTCGAAATCGAAACCGAAGGAACATTCACCACGGGAATGACAGTTGCTGACTGGTGGAGGGTCAGCGGCCGAAAACCAAATGCGCTGTTCATCCGTGATCTCGACCGGGACGGTTTCTTCAACCTGCTGACAGAGCGGATCGCAACCCTGCCCTGAGTGGTTGCCTATTCGGCCGGTTGTCCT
Organism: Paracoccus sp. (in: a-proteobacteria); assembly: GCA_047971845.1. Taxonomy (GTDB): domain Bacteria; phylum Pseudomonadota; class Alphaproteobacteria; order Rhodobacterales; family Rhodobacteraceae; genus Paracoccus. Next base: position 14,080 of record JBKEAB010000206.1, read on the forward strand.
TCATCCAGAACAGCTGCAGGAAGGCCATCGCCCTCACCTACGGTTGCATCCATCCGTGCCACCAGTTCATCGGTAATATCGACAGCCGAAATGATCACCAATGTCTGACGGCGATCCAGAACCACACCCGCATTATATTCCTGCATCAGTGCCTTGATAACCGGTTGCGTCGCATCAAGGAAAGTCTCCAGATCAGCCTGCGCACGGTTTTCCAGATCAACGACGACCTCAGCCCGTTCACGGCGAACTGTCTGTGCACGGGTATCAAAGGCTTCGGCCTGTTTACGGAACTTCTCCGGGCTGAGGGTTTCACGTTCCGCCGTCAGCGCCGCTTCCTCAGCTTTCAGTTGATTTTCAAGCCGCTTGTTCTCGGCATCAAGCCGGATAACTTCGGCATCAATCTCAGCACGGGCACGCTGTCCCCAGGCTGAATCAGCATAAGCTTGTTCGACATTCAGGACCAGAACACCGTAGGTAACATCTTCTGCCGTATCAATATCAACAGAGGGCGGGGTTCTGCCTTGCATTTCCGGATGTGTGACGGCTGGCACCTGAACCTGCAGGATTTCAGCCTCACCAGACGAATATGGCAGCGGCGACACGGGCTGTTGTGCGGCCCCATCTGTTGCCGCCATTGCCAGACCGGTAGCCAGTGCGGCAAGACAACAAATCTGCCGCAACACATCCCTCATCATCAGAATTTCGTCGACAGGGTCAGGTCAAAGTTCTGTTCTTCGTCATAATCCTGCTTCTCAACAGCCTTGGAGAAGTTCATCCGAAGCGGACCAATCGGTGTCGTCCAGAACAGCGATACCCCAACGGCAGCCCGCGGATGCATACTGTCATCAACGGCAACACCATTCGCGCCAAGTGTATTGTCCAACCCCCAGATGGAACCGATATCGGCAAAGACACCACCAGTCAGTCCATATTCTTCAGGGAAACCAATCGGGAACTGCGCCTCGGCCCGGGCAACCCAGAAATAGTTACCGCCAAGGGCGTCTTCGTTCGGTGCCTCATTATCACGCGGGCCTATTCCGTTGACCTCAAATCCACGGATCCGCTGACCGGAGAAACGGTCAATCACCCGGCTGCTCTGATCATCCAGCATATGGACGGCCCCGGCTTCAAACTCTGCACGCAGCGTAACGTTGGGTCGCCATGCCGTGGATTCCACACCTGCCGTCAGGATCGAGGTGACCGACTTCACATCACCACCCAGACCCGCAAAGTTCTGCGAAAAGACCAGCTTGCTTGCCGTGCGCGGATTCAGCCCCACACGACGACTGTCATAGCTGTAGCTATAGCCCAGGGCAGATGTATAAAGCCCGCCCTCTTCCGCCACCAGAATCGGTGAAGATCCGGTCAGTTCATTGGTATCCGGATCAATACCGATCGGGGTAACCTCATAAATTGTATCCTTGCTGAGCCTGTAATGCAGACCCAGACGACCCGTTTCCGAAACCGGGAATTCGATCCCGGTCTGGAAACCGACGGAGCGGGTATTGTATTTTGCATTGTCGTGATCGGTTTCACGATACCAGCCCGAGAAACTGAAACGCAGATCACGGGTCAGGAAGTAAGGCTCAACGAAGGTAAAAGCCCCCGACCGAGACCCTTCGGTCGTCGAAATGGATGCCGACACCTCCTGGCCACGACCAAGGAAGTTGCGTTCCGACAGCCCGGCCGACAACCCCACCCCGGAACTTGCCCCATAGCTTGCACCAAATTCCAGTGTACCGGTTGGCTGCTCTTCGACATTCACGTCAACGATAACCTGTTGCGGGCTTGAGCCTTCGCGGGTTTCAACCTGGGCATCGGCAAAATAACCAAGCGCACGGACGCGTTCGGCCGAATTACGGATCTCGCGCGGGTTGAAGGGGTCGCCTTCGACCGTACCGAACTGACGGCGGATCACGGCATCCAGAGTGGTCGTGTTACCTTCGATATCAATCCGTTCGACAAAGACGCGAGGGCCACGAGTCAGCGCAAAGGTCAGATCAAGAGTCTGGTTGCGGTGATTGCGGGTGATACGCGGTTCAATGCTTACAAAATCCAGCCCCTTCTGCAAGGCAATGGTCTCCATCCGGCGGATCGAGACGTCGATGGCTTCAGGGCTGTAATAATTTCCGGTCTTGACCCGATTCTGTGCATGGAATGGCGCGGCATCAACGCCGGAGATCTCTGACACGGTATTGACCCGGCCAAAGCGGTAACGCGGACCTTCCTGAATCGCATAGGTCACGTAATAGGCATCACGTTCACGGGTCAGTTCCGGGGCCACCCCCTGCACCTGGAAATCGGCAAAGCCCTGTGCACGGTAGAAATCGGTCAAAAGATTTTCATCCAAGGCCAGACGTTCAGGGTTATAGGTATCGGCCTGAATGAAGGTCCGCAGAATACCGGCTTGCTTGGTCGCCAGCACATTGCGCAGGCGGCGGTCCGAAAAAGCACGATTTCCGGTAAAGCCAACACGTTCGATTTCTGTCACATCACCTTCGCGGACCTCAAAAACCAGATCAATCCGGTTACCGTTGCGTGGAATAATCCGGGGCGTTACACGCGCGGCAAGGCGGCCCTGCTGAGAATAGGCCTGTGCAATGTTTGCGGCATCGCGTTCAGCCAGTGAGGGCGAATAGACCCGGCGGGATTCCGACTGGGCAATCTGGGCCAGTTCCTCATCCTTGATCCGGCGATTGCCTTCGAAGCTGATCTGATTGATCGTCGGCCATTCACGCACACGAATGACCAGCGTATTGCCCTGCGGGGTAAGCTCGACAGTTTCGAACAGGCCAGAATTCTGAAGCCGTTGCAGCGCGTCATTGACCTCTCCGGGCGAGACCTCGACCCCACGCAGGATATTGGCAAAGGACAGGATGGTTTCCGGCTCAATCCGTTGATTGCCTTCGATGCGCACCTGTGTGAAGACATAGGCATAGGCAGGGGCCGGAACGGTCAAAGCCGGAATCGCCCCGGCCAATCCGGCGCTCAGCGCCATCGTGCATGTGCTGCGTTTCAATATCATCCTGCCTGCCCCTTACGAATTACCTGACGCCCTTTAGCATCAGTTTTGCCAGAGAATCTATAGGGACAGCAGGGCAAGTGTCAAAACCCCTTTTTCCCTTTCTCCTTTACTCCGACTAGCAACGAAGGTCATTGCTGAGACCAAAGAACATCAACCCCACAACCAGAACAAGCCCCACTGACATTAACAGGTTAAGCGCACGATCCGACGGCGGTCTGCCAGTTAGCGCTTCCCATGCATAAAATGCCAGATGTCCGCCATCCAGAACCGGAATCGGCAGCAGATTCAGAAAACCGATGGCAACCGACAGAATGGCAATCCACCAGATGAAGTTTTCCACCCCCGCACTGGCAGCCTGCCCGGTACTTTCCGCAATCGAGATCGCCCCACCCAGATTGCAGGCCCCGATCTGCCCCGTAATCATGGCCCAGATCCCGCTCAGGCTGGATGCAATAATGTCCCAGACCTGTGCCATACCATGGCCAAGTGCCGAAACCGGCCCCACCGCTTCGGTTGCCGGGGCAAAATAGCTTCCCCCCGTGACACCAATCATCCAGCGTTTTTCAAACCCGCCATCAGAGGCCGGAATATCCTGTTTCTTAGGCGAAAGCATCCTGTCCTGCAGCACACCTTCACGCCAGACGGTCAGTGTCAGGGAGCCGCCCTCCGCAGCTTCGACATATCGACGCAGATCATCAAAGCGGGTCACATCTTCACCATTGATGGCAATTACCACATCGCCGGGAAGCAATCCGGCAGCGGCAGCGGCACTGCCCGGCACAACTCCACCTATGCGTGCCGGCACCGGATCCGGCCCCTTCACGGTCACCGCCATGCCATCACGGCGAACCGTCCAGTCCTGAACCTGACCGGCAGGCAAGGTGTCAGCTGCCGTAAAGACATCTGCCCATTCTGTCACCTGATACGGCCCGATAGCCAGAATTTCATCCCCCGGCTGCAATTCATTAACAATGCCGGGGGGCATCGGAGACAGTTCCCCGACGGTGGGGGTTTCCACCGCCACCCCCCGAACCAGCACAAAGCCCGCAAAGATCAGGACAGACAGGATGAAATTGAAGACCGGCCCCGCCGCCACTGTCGCCGCACGGGCCCAGAGTGGTGCGCCGTTCAGGGTCTGACGGCGCAGAGCCGGGTCGAGCTGATCGCCGGTTCCCGCGCTCGCGGCATTGCTATCCCCCAAAAAGCGCACATAACCACCCAGCGGAATTGCCGCGACCTGCCAGAGTGTCCCGCGCCTGTCCTGACGGGACGCAAGACGCGGCCCAAAGCCCAGCGAAAAGACCTCTGCCCGGATACCGGACCAGCGCCCAACGATATAATGCCCATATTCATGGACTGTCACGATAACTGACAAGGCCACCAGAAAGGCAATTAGCGTCCAGATACCTCCAACAAGTCCCGAGATAAATTCCATGATATCAGCGTCCCCCGTTCCGCGCGGCCCAACCTGCGGCAAGCTGGCGTGCACGTTGATCCCAATCCAGCACCGTCGCCAGATCAGATGGTGATGTGGCAAAATCCGTCTCAGCCGTCAGGCTATCCAGCACCGCCCCGACCGCATGAGCCATGTCGGTAAAGCGAATGCGTCCACTCAGAAAATCATCGAGCGCCTGCTCCTTCGCGCCATTCAGCACCGCCCCGGCAGCGCCGCCTGCGGCCATAACCTCCCGTGCCAGTCTCAGCGCTGGCCAGCGGATTTCATCCGGTGCCTGGAAAGTCAGCTGTCCCAATGCAGCCAGATCCAGTGAAGCAACCGGCAGATCGGCACGCTCGGGCCAATGCAGTGCATAACCGATGGCATGACGCATATCCGGCATACCAAGATGCGCAATCGTACCGCCATCACGATGGCTGACCATGGCATGAATGATGGATTCAGGGTGGATCAGAACCTTGATACGTCCCGGATCAATACCAAAAAATTCTTTAGTTTCAACTAATTCAAGTGCCTTATTAAACATTGATGCGCTGTCGATCGTAATCCGCTGTCCCATCGCCCAGTTCGGATGTGTCGATGCCTCCGCAATACTGGCCTGTGCCAACCGCTCCAGCGGCCAGTCACGGAATGCCCCCCCTGAAGCGGTAATGGTTACATGGTTGATATTTTCCAGATTATCTGATCCAAGGCTTTGAAATATGGCGGAATGCTCTGAATCTACCGGCAATATCCGTGCCCCGGTACGGGTTGCGGTTTCCATAACCAGCCGCCCGGCCGCAACCAAAGATTCTTTGTTTGCCAAGGCAAGGGTCCCCCCCCGTTCCAGTACACGCAAACCCGGCGGCAACCCGGCAGCCCCGACAATTGCCGATAATGTCCAGTCGGCAGGACGATCCGCTGCCTCAACGATGGCATCAGGTCCCGCCGCGCAGGCAATGCCCGAACCCATAAGCGCCGATTGCAGGTCCTCCGCCAGTTCGGGATAGGCGGTAACGGCAATTTCCGCCCTCAGCACCCGTGCCATTTCGGATAGCCGGGCAATATTGCGCCCACCGGTCAGCGCAATGACATGCCAACAATCCGGGCCACCCGACCGCATGAGAAGATCAAAGGCGCTTTCTCCGATGGAACCGGTAGCACCCAGAACGCTTATACTGCGCATCACGTCATATACCCAGCAGGTAAAGGGTCAATGCAACTGCAAAGGCACCTGACATGGCATCAAACCGGTCCATTACCCCGCCATGACCAGGGATCAGATCCGAACTGTCCTTGATACCCACCCGCCGTTTCAGCCAGCTTTCGGCGATATCTCCAAGTTGCCCGGAAAAGGCGATGGAAGGTCCGGCCAGAAGCATGCTCCAGTCTGTAGACCCGGTGGCCAGAATCAAGATCAGGGTCAGCAAAAGCGCACCGGCCCAGCCGGCAACGGTGCCGCTCCAGGTTTTTTTCGGACTGATCGCGGGCCAGAATTTAGGCCCGCCCAGCATGCGCCCGACAAAATAACCAGCGATATCAGACACCATCACACAACTGACGATCCAGAGGGTGGGTATCAGACCGTATTCCTCCCGGATCACAAACAGCCCGTAACCGGCACCGAAAATGGCCAGGGTAAAGATCACAAAGGGCAAACGATGGCGCACGGCCGTGCCAGGCCATCCTGCCATAATCGGGAAAAGGACCAGCAGCACCGGCCAAGCCCCTGAAAAGAGCATCAGGGGGATTGAAATCAGCATGACAAGCCCGGCAAGCACACCGATTGCCAATGCCCGACGAGGATCCCCGGTCCCGGGACCATCCGCTGCGGTCATCCGGACCAGCTCCCACCTCATCAGCCCGGTCAGAACCGATACACCCAGCCGCAGCCAAATTCCGCTGGAAAACAGCAGTAATGCACCGAGTACAGCCAGAACGAAGCCGGAAATGACCCTGATACGCAGATCAGTCCAATTGCTGCCTTTTGTATCCTTGTGGTCCGGCAAAGCCATTCGTCTTTCCCCTATGCCCCACCAAAGCGGCGATCACGCAGCCCAAAGCGCTCAAGGATTTCCGCCAGATGATCCGGACTGAAGTCAGGCCAGAGAGTCGGTGTGAACTCATATTCCGCATAAGCGGCCTGAAACGGCAGGAAATTTGATGTCCGCGCTTCTCCAGAAGTCCTGATCACCAGATCCGGGTCGGGACATCCCGCCGTATCCAGACAATCAGAAAAATCCGCCTCGGTCGGGATCCCGATCTGACCGGCAGCAATTTTCGCAGCCAGTCGCGCGGCTGCCCGCGTCACCTCATCACGACCACCATAGTTGATTGCCACAGTCAGGTTCAGCCGTGTGTTCCGGGCCGTTCGTTCTTCGATACCGGCCATAAGCGCCTGCAATTTCGGGTCCAGTCTTTCGCGCCCTCCGATAAAGCGCATACGCACACCTTCCGCAGACAGCCCATCCGCTTCCCGTTCGATATAGCGCCGGAAGATTTTCATCAGCCCCAGCACCTCTTCAGTCGAACGTTTCCAGTTCTCAGTTGAAAACGCATAGACAGTCAGCCAACCCACCCCAAGATCAGGACAGGCACGCACGATCTGTTTGACCCGCTCGGCCCCTCGCCGGTGACCAACAAGGCGCGGCCAGCCACGATTCACTGCCCAGCGGCCATTACCATCCATGATAATGGCGACATGGCCGGGAGGCGCGGGCCGTTCTGTGCGGGAGGCCGCCTTCAGCGCCATCATCAGACCTGCATGATCTCGGCCTGCTTGGCCTCAAGCGCCTCATCGACCTTGGCAATTGTACGGTCGGTCAGGGACTGGACTTCTTCTTCCCAAAGCTTCTGGTCATCCTCTGACATGCCATTGGCCCTAGCCTTCTTGATCTGGTCCATACCATCACGACGCACATTGCGAATAGCCACACGGGCACTTTCGGCATATTGTGCGGCAACCTTGGTCAATTCGCGGCGACGTTCCTCATTCAGCTCGGGAATCGGCAGCATAATGATAGTGCCGTTAAGCTGCGGGTTAATTCCCAGTCCCGATTCGCGGATTGCCTTTTCAACCTTACCGACCAGAGCCTTGTCCCAGACATTGATGGTGACCATTCGTGGTTCCGGCACATTGACAGTACCAACCTGATTGATCGGGGTTGGAGAGCCATAAGCATCGACCATAACCGGCTCAACCATGCTGGCCGAGGCCCTGCCCGTCCGCAAGCTGCCGAACTCATGACGCAGCGCTTCCATCGCACCATTCATCCGGCGTTCCAGATCGTCAGTATCAATGTCGATATCGTCGGACATGCCCGTCCCTCTCATCCGTTTATCCGGGTCGTTCTAACCTGTGCCGCGCGTCATGGCAAAGCCATATCAGATCGGGGTTGCAACCCAGTTCCGATACCACCCATCCGGACAGGTCCACACAGATACGGCAACAACAGCATAGAAGCATGCTTGACGGCACCATACCGCATGTTAGCGTCACAGCCTGAGCCTGAGGAACTTCGCCATGCCCCTGAACCGGAAACCTGCCCCGAACGATCTTTCGGCCTATTGGATGCCGTTTACCGCGAATCGCCATTTCAAGGCCGATCCGCGCATGTTCGTCGCAGCACAGAACATGCATTTCACAACAGCTGACGGACGGCAGATCCTTGATGGAACTGCGGCCATGTGGTGTTCCAATGCCGGGCATAGTCGTCCCCGCATTACCAAAGCCATTGCCGAAATGGCCGGCACACTGGATTATACTCCGCCCTTCCAGATGGGTCACCCGGCCGCATTCGAACTGGCCAACCGTATCATCGACATAGCGCCCAATAACATGGCACATGTCTTCTTCACCAATTCCGGTTCAGAATCCGTCGATACGGCCCTGAAGATTGCACTGGCCTACCATCGGATGAAAGGTGAAGGTACCCGCACACGTTTCATCGGCCGTGAGCGGGGTTATCACGGCGTCGGATTCGGGGGGATCTCAGTTGGCGGCATCGTCAACAATCGCCGCTTTTTCAGTACGGCTCTAGGCGGTGTCGATCACCTGCCACATACGCATCTGCCAGAAAACGCCTTTACCAGGGGACAGCCCGGGCACGGTGCATACCTGGCGGAGGATCTGGAGCGACTGGTCACGCTTCATGGTGCTGAAAATATCGCCGCAGTGATTGTCGAACCGATGGCCGGATCAACCGGAGTATTACTGCCACCAAAGGGCTATCTGGAAAAATTACGCGAAATTACGCGCAAACATGGAATCCTGTTGATCTTTGACGAAGTCATCACCGGATTCGGTCGTCTTGGCACGCCCTTCGCGGCACAATATTTTGATATTCAGCCCGATATGATCACCTGTGCCAAGGGGCTGAGCAATGGCGTCATCCCAATGGGAGGCGTTATGGTCACATCGGAAATCCATGATGCCTTCATGCACGGTCCCGAACACGCCATCGAACTGTTCCACGGTTATACCTATTCCGGCAACCCCGTGGCTTGTGCAGCCGGGCTGGCAACACTCGACACCTATGCCGAGGAAGGACTGCTGACCCGGGCCGGAGCACTGGCCTTGAAATGGGAAGAGGCGCTGCATTCACTGAAAGGCCTGCCCCATGTGATCGACATCCGCAACATAGGGCTTGTCGGTGCGGTTGAACTGGAACCAATCACGGACCAGCCCGGAAAGCGGGCCTTCAACGCCTTCCTGAAAGCCTATGATGCAGGTATCCTGATTCGTGTAACCGGCGATATCATTGCATTATCACCGCCATTGATCGTCAGTGAAGCACAGATTGACGAATTGATCGGCAAGCTGGATGAGGTACTCAGAACAGTGAAGTGACCTGCGCCTTCATATAACTGCATGCCTTATGTCATTCCGTCTGAACGGGCTACAGTATGTTTGTCCGGTTGGCATGCAGATGACGGCTTCCTGCGACAGACTGCCCCTTGATCACGGCTGCGTGACAAGCGATGACCTCCTCATGTCTGAAATTCTGCTCCCATCCCCGCCTCCTGAAACTGCTCATACGTCACTCGACGATGCACAGGGCCTCACCTATGGCAGCTTCATGGCTGCACTCAGCATCGTGGCATTGACCCATCTGGGCTTTGTGACCGGCCAGACAGCAGGCGCAGCACTGTTGATTTCCTATGCGACAGGCTGGGGCTGGGCACCGGTTTTTTTCGTTGTGAATATCCCCTTCTACTGGTTCGGCTGGAAACGCTTTGGACGTATCTTTGTCGCAAAAAGCCTGTTTGCCGTTACACTGACATCAGTTCTGGCGGCCGTCCTACCCGACTATATCGACTTTTCCGAACTGAACCCATTGCTGGGCGCGGTTATGATTGGTGCCTTTACCGGATCAGGGCTGATTGCACTGTTCCGGCACGGGGCAAGCCTTGGCGGCATCGGTATTGTCGGACTTTACATTCAGGATGCAACGGGCTTCCGGGCTGGCTGGGTGCAGCTGATCTTCGACGCAATCATCTTCTCCATAGCCTTCTTTCTGCTCGACCCCGAAGCAGTTGGCTGGTCTTTCCTCGGCGCACTGGTGGCAAACCTGACCATCGCCGTCAATCATCGCCGCGACCGTTATGTTGTCTGACAGAAAACCGGGAACCTGCAAGACCACCGGCAGGTTATTTCCGGAAACATGCACAGGGAATATGTTGTGAACTCGATTATCTATATTGTCGCCATCGTCATCGTCGTGCTTTTCATTCTTTCGATGCTGGGCATGCGGTAAAGATCCAGCCTTGCCGGCCCCGGCTAAGCCAGGTGCCCTGGCCACGTGCCAATGACACACATGTCAGACGGGGCAGTTAACCGTACATTCCCCTCACGGATAACATTCATGACGCCACTCAACCGGGCCCTGTCCGGAGTGACATTCCCAACGGTGGTCGTGACATTCCAAATCACGGCAGGAAAGACATTCTGCTGGCCTTTGCACCCCCTCTGCGATAGGTGAGCGCAAGTTTTTCTATACAGGCCGCGCAATGGATATCCGTAATATCGCCATCATCGCCCATGTCGACCACGGCAAGACCACACTGGTCGATCAGCTTTTGAAACAATCAGGGGTCTTCCGCGAGAACCAGGCCGTGGCCGAACGCGCCATGGACAGCAACGACATTGAGCGCGAGCGCGGGATCACGATCCTTGCCAAGGCAACCTCGGTCGAATGGAAGGGTACGCGGATCAATATCGTCGACACCCCCGGTCACGCCGATTTCGGTGGGGAAGTGGAACGGATCCTGTCGATGGTCGATGGAGTATGCCTGCTTGTTGACGCCGCCGAAGGCCCGATGCCTCAGACAAAATTCGTGACCTCAAAAGCCCTCGCACTTGGTCTGAAACCGATCGTTGTCCTGAACAAGGTCGACAAACCTGCAGCAGAACCCGAGCATGCGCTGAACGAAGTCTTCGATCTTTTTGCCAATCTGGGTGCCAATGATGAGCAGCTCGATTTCCCGCATCTCTATGCATCGGGAATCGGCGGCTGGGCTGTGGCTGATCTGGGTGACGAACGCAAGGACATGTCCGCCCTGTTCGATCTGGTTCTGAAGCATGTCGAACCGCCGAAGCAGGTATCAAAAGCAGATGAACCTTTCCGCATGCTGGCCACGACACTTGGTGCGGACCCGTTTCTGGGTCGCATCCTGACTGGTCGTGTCGAATCCGGCCGGGCAAAGGCCGGGGATACGGTCAAGGTACTGAACCGACAGAATGAACGTGTGGAGCAGTTCCGCATCTCGAAGGTGCTGGCCTTCCGGGGACTGACCCAGCAGCCGATTGATGAGGCCGTGGCCGGTGACATCGTATCCCTTGCCGGTATGGCCAAGGGAACCGTTGCTGACACCATCTGTGCGATGGAGGTTGAAGATGCGATCCCCGCTCAGCCGATCGACCCGCCAACCATCAGCGTCACATTCGGGATCAACGATTCCCCGCTGGCCGGACAGGACGGCAAGAAGGTCCAGTCCCGCGTCATCCGTGAACGCCTGCTGAAGGAGGCCGAATCCAATGTTGCCATCCGGGTCGAGGACACACCAGGCGGTGAGGCCTTCATCGTCTCGGGCCGGGGCGAATTGCAGATGGGCGTTCTGATCGAGAACATGCGCCGCGAAGGGTTCGAACTGTCAATTTCCCGTCCCCGTGTCATTTACCGCGAGGAAGACGGTCAGCGGATGGAACCGATTGAGGAAGCCATCATTGATGTCGATGACGACTATACCGGTGCCGTGATTGAAAAGCTGACCGGCGAACGCAAGGGGGAAATGGTCGACATGCGCCCCGCCGGTCATGGCAAGACCCGCATCATTGCCCATGTCCCGTCACGTGGTCTGATCGGCTATCATGGCGAGTTCATGACCGACACCCGTGGCAATGGCGTCCTGAACCGAATTTTCCATGGCTGGGCACCCTATAAGGGCGCAATTCAGGGGCGCCGTCAGGGAGTTCTGATCTCGATGGAGAACGGGGTCAGCGTCGCCTATGCGCTGTGGAATCTGGAAGAGCGCGGCAAGCTGTTCATCGGTGCGCAGGAACAGGTTTATACCGGCATGGTTATCGGTGAACACTCACGCGACAACGATCTGGAAGTGAACCCTCTGAAAGGGAAGAAACTGACCAATGTCCGTGCATCCGGCACCGACGAGGCTGTCCGCCTGACCCCACCCGTCCGCATGTCCCTTGAAGAGGCCATCGCTTATATTGACGATGACGAACTGGTTGAAGTCACACCCAAAAGCATCCGGCTGCGCAAGCGTTACCTTGATCCTCATGAGCGCAAACGTCAGGCCCGCGCCGAATAACCGTATATCCCAAGACCGCCGGTAACCTCATTCCCGGCGGTTTTTTTTCATAATTCTGCCTGCGAACTGGTCTCTGGAAAATACACCCCCCGGACCAGAGGCCGTTCATACAGGTGATATAAAAGCTTCAACGCCCTATCCATAATGAAAAGGTATTATATCACAATATGCCTGCGGCGGTGCATGCATTATATAACCTAACGATTTAATTTTGATTCCATTTTTTACAGGAGAAGAGTTCATCGACGGACAGTCCGGTTCGTCGTCTGATGGCCTTTGCCTGCGCCCGGATCGGTTTGATCTTGTTGAGATCGGGGCTGTAGGGCGGGAGGTATTCGAGAGTGTGTCCGGCACCGGCAATCAGTTTTTCGGTATCAGACCGTTTGTGAAA